>DASWFL010000383.1:0-5578 GCA_036394255.1 Steroidobacteraceae bacterium | reverse complement strand
GCCAGTGGCTCGATCGAAGCGGCCTGCGCCTGGCGCGGCTCCGGCCCTCCGACCTGGCCAGCGGCCACCATCTGCTGGCCGTCGCGCATCGGGCGCCCTGAACGTGAGACCGCAGCCCATGGGCGCACAGGCAGGCCAGTCCGGGGAGCTGGGCAGCACACTGCGCCCACTGGCAACACCGGTGGCCGTGTCCTTCGAGTTCTTTCCGCCAGGCGATGCCGCGATGGAGCAGACCCTGTGGCGCTCGATTCAGCGCCTGGCACCGCTCCAGCCGCGCTTTGTGTCCGTGACCTACGGCGCGGACGGCTCGACGCGTGAACGCACGCACCAGCTCGTGACCCGCGTGCTGCGCGAGACGACGCTGACGCCCGCGCCGCATCTGACCTGCGTGGGTGCGCGCCGCGAGGCGGTCCTGGAGATCGCCCATGACTACTGGCGCCAGGGTGTGCGCCACATCGTGGCGCTGCGCGGTGATCCACCGCAGGGCGCGGCGGGCTACGCGGCGCATGCCGGCGGCTTTGCCCATGCCGCCGACCTGGTGCGGGGCCTGCGCGAGGTTGGGGCGTTCGACATTTCGGTGGCCGCCTATCCGGAAAAACACCCGGAGGCACCCAGCCCCGAGTCCGATCTCGACGCGCTCAAGCTCAAGCTCGACGCGGGCGCGACTCGGGCCATCACGCAGTTTTTCTTCGACCCCGGCACCTTCCTGCGCTTTCGCGACCGTTGCGTCGCGGCTGGCGTCAGCGCCAGCCTGGTGCCCGGTATCCTGCCGATTACGCGCATGCCGCAGATGCTGCACTTCGCCGCCCGCTGCGGGGCGACGGTGCCGGATTGGCTGCGGCAGCGCTTCGACGGCCTCGACGATGATGCGGAGACGCGCCGCCTGATCTCGGCCGCGTTCGCCATCGGGCAGGTCGAGGCGCTCGCGCGCGAAGGTGTCCAGGAATTCCACTTCTACACCCTCAATCGCGCGGACCTGACTTACGCCATCTGCCACGCCCTGGGAGTACGTACATGACACGGAGCGAGCGCGTCGCGGCCTTCCGCCGGCTGCTGCAGGAGCGCATCCTGGTGCTCGACGGCGCCATGGGCACCATGATCCAGGCGCAGCGGCCGACGGAGGCGGACTACCGCGGTTCGCGCTTTCGCGACTGGCCCGCCGATCTGAAGGGCAATAACGATCTGCTGACACTCACGCGGCCCGAGCTCGTGCGCGACATCCACGCCCGATTCTTGAGCGCGGGCGCCGATATCATCGAGACCAACACCTTCAATTCCTCGGCGCCCTCGCAGGGCGACTACCGGCTCGAAGGCCTGGTCGGGGAGCTCAACCTCGCCGCCGCCAAACTGGCACGCTCCGTGGCGGACGAGTTCGCCGCGCGCGATGGACAGCCGCGCTTCGTGGCCGGCGCCCTCGGTCCCACCAACCGCACCGCCTCGCTTTCCCCGAGCGTCAGCGATCCGGCCTTTCGCAACATCACTTTCGACCAGCTCGTGGCGACGTACCGGGAAGCCGCCCACAATCTCATCGCCGGCGGGGTGGATCTGCTGCTGATCGAGACCATCTTTGACACGCTCAACGCCAAGGCCGCCCTGTTCGCGGTGCGGGGCGTGCTCGATGAGCAGGGCCTGGACCTGCCCATCATGGTCTCCGGTACGATCACGGACGCTTCCGGGCGCACGCTCTCGGGCCAGACCGTCGCGGCCTTCTGGAATTCGATCCGCCACGCGCGGCCCGAAGTGGTGGGGCTGAACTGCGCGCTCGGCGCGCGCCAGCTGCGGCCGCACATCGAGGAACTTGCCGGAATCGCCGACGTCGCCGTGTGCGCCTATCCGAACGCCGGACTGCCCAATGCCTTCGGCGAGTACGACGAGCCGGCCTGCGAGACCGCGGATCTGGTGGGCGAGTTCGCCCGCAGCGGCTTCGTGAACATCGTGGGCGGCTGCTGCGGCACGACCGGCGAGCACATCGCGCATATCCGCCAGCAGGTGCAGGGCCTGGCCCCGCGCCGCCCGCCCGTGCCGCCGCGCCGCTGCCGGCTCAGCGGGCTGGAGCCGCTCCTCATCGGGCCCGACAGCCTGTTCGTCAACGTGGGCGAGCGCACCAACGTGACCGGCTCGGCGAAGTTCCGCAAGCTGATCGAGGCCAATGACTATCACGGTGCGCTCGATATCGCCCGCGCGCAGGTGGCCGCCGGCGCTCAGCTCATCGACGTGAACATGGACGAGGGCATGCTCGATTCCGAGGCTGCGATGGTGCGCTTCCTCAATCTGGTGGCGACCGAGCCGGATATCGCGCGCGTGCCGGTGATGATCGATTCCTCGAAGTGGTCGGTGATCGAGGCTGGGCTCAAGTGCCTGCAGGGCAAGGGCATCGTCAATTCGATCAGCCTCAAGGAAGGCGAGGCCCAGTTTCTCGGCCAGGCGCGCAAGGTGCGCGCCTACGGCGCCGCCGTCGTGGTGATGGCCTTTGACGAGCAGGGCCAGGCCGACAGCGTCGAGCGCAAGGTCGGCATCTGCGAGCGCAGCTACCGGCTGCTCACGGAAGTGGCCGGGTTCCCGCCCGAAGACATCATCTTCGATCCGAACATCTTTGCGGTCGCCACCGGCATCGAGGCTCATAACCGCTACGCGCTCGACTACATCGAGTCGGTGAGCCGGATTCGCGCCGCTTGCCCGCACGCCCTCATCAGCGGTGGTGTCAGCAACGTCTCCTTCGCCTTTCGCGGCAACGATCCGGTGCGCGAGGCGATGCACTCGGTATTCCTCTATCACGCGATCCGCGCCGGCATGAGCATGGGCATCGTCAATGCCGGCCAGCTCGCGCTCTACGAGGATATCGAAGCCGACATGCGCGAGCGCGTGCTCGACGTCATCCTCGCGCGGCGCGCCGATGCCACCGAGCGTCTGCTGGAGATCGCCGGACGCTTCCAGGGCGAAGCCGGCATGAAACGGGTGGCGGATCTGGCTTGGCGCGAGTGGCCCGTGGACAAGCGTCTCGCACACGCCCTGGTACACGGCATCGATGAGTACGTCGTGGCCGATACCGAGGAGGCACGCCTGCAGAGCCCGCGGCCGCTGGACGTGATCGAAGGACCGCTGATGGACGGCATGAACGTGGTGGGCGACCTGTTCGGCAGCGGCAAGATGTTCCTGCCGCAAGTGGTGAAGTCGGCGCGCGTGATGAAGCGCGCGGTGGCGCACCTGGTCCCGTACATCGAGGCGGGAAAGGCGGCGGGCTCGGCGGCCCACAGCAACGGCCGCATTGTCATGGCCACGGTCAAGGGCGACGTGCACGACATCGGCAAGAACATCGTCGGTGTCGTGCTCCAGTGCAACAACTATGAGGTCATCGATCTGGGCGTGATGGTGCCCTGTGAAAAAATACTGGAGACCGCGCGCCGCGAGCGGGCCGACCTGATCGGCCTGTCGGGGCTGATAACGCCTTCGCTCGATGAAATGGTGCACGTGGCCCGCGAGATGCAGCGGCAGGGGTTCACCGGGCCGCTGCTGATCGGCGGCGCCACCACTTCCCCGGCGCATACTTCCGTGCGTATCGACCCGCAGTATCAGGGCGCGGTGGTCTACGTCAAGGACGCCTCGCGCGCCGTGGGCGTGTGCCAGCAGCTGCAGACGAGTGCAACCCGCGTGGCCTACATGGCGGGAATCAAGGCAGAGTACGCGTTGCGGCGGGAGCAGCACGCCGGCAAACGCGTCAAGGGCCCGCAGTTTTCGCTGGCGCAGGCGCGCGCCAATCGCCTGCGCTGCGACTGGCAGACCTACCGGCCGCCGGTACCGCGGCGCCTGGGCGTGCACAACTTTGCGGATTATTCGCTCGAGGAACTGACGCGCTATATCGACTGGACGCCGTTCTTCCAGGCCTGGGAACTGCGCGGGCGTTTTCCGGACATCCTCACCGACCCCCAGTATGGCGAGCAGGCCTCCGGTCTCTATGCCGACGCGCGGCGCATGCTGCGCACCCTCATCCGGGAGCGCTGGCTCGGTGCGCACGCCGTGGTGGGCCTGTTCCCGGCCAACGCGGTCGACGAAGATGACGTGGCGATCTACACGGATGCGGCGCGCAGCGCGGAACGGCTGCGGGTGCATTTCCTGCGCCAGCAGAAGGACCTGCCCGCGGGCAAGCCGCACGGTGCGCTGGCGGACTTCGTGGCTCCGGCAGGCGTGGCGCCGGACTACCTGGGCGCCTTCGCGGTGACGGCCGGCGTCGGCATCGAAGCGCCACTGGCGCGCTTTGCGCAGGATCACGATGACTATTCGGCGATCATGCTCAAGGTGCTCGCCGATCGGCTGGCCGAGGCCTTCGCCGAGCGGCTCCATGAACGCGTACGCCGCGAATTCTGGGGCTACGCGCCGGAGGAGCAGCTCAGCAACGAGCAGCTGATCCGTGAGGAGTATCGCGGCATCCGTCCGGCGCCCGGATATCCGGCCTGCCCGGATCACACCGAAAAAGCACTGCTGTGGGAGCTGCTCGATCCGGAGCGCGGCGCGGGCATTACACTTACTGAATCCTATGCCATGCACCCGGCCGCTGCGGTCAGCGGCTGGTATTTCTCTCATCCTGAAGCCCGCTATCTGACCGTCGGACGGATCGACCGCGACCAGGTTGCAGATTACGCGCGCCGCAAGCGCCTGCCCGTGGCGCAGATCGAGCGCTGGCTGGCGCCCAATCTGGGCTACGAGCCCGAGCCCGCTGCGGCGGCAGTGGCGAGCGCGTGAGCGCCGGCGTTCCGCCGCACCCCTCGCCAGCCGCGCCGGCACCGGCACCGGCATCGGCACCGGCACCGGCATCCGCCCAGGCGCCAGCGGCGGGGCGCCGTGCCGCGGAAGCGCTGCGCGCCTTCTTCGGAGTCTTCCGTTACGGGCGGCACGCGGTGCAGTTGGTCTGGGACACCAACCGGGCGCTGCTGTTCGCGACCGGGGCGTTGACGCTGGTCGGCGGGCTGCTGCCCGCAGGCGTCGCCTGGGTGGGCGCGCGAATCGTCGACGCCGTGGTGGCGGCGATGCGCTCGAGTACGCATGACGTGCACACCATGCTGCGCCTCGTGCTGCTGGAGGCGCTGCTGGTCGCCGCGCTCGCGGGCGTCCAGCGGGGGTTGTCGCTGTGCCAGGCGCTGCTGCGCGCGCAACTCGGCCAGCGCGTCAACGTGATGATTCTGGAAAAGGCCTTGACCCTGGAGCTGCAGCACTTCGAGGACTCCGAGTTCTACGACAAGCTGACGCGGGCACGGCGCGAAGCCTCCAGCCGGCCCCTGAGCCTGGTGATGCGCACCTTCGGACTGCTGCAGAACGCCATCTCGCTGCTGAGTTTCGCGGTGCTGCTGGTGCACTTCTCGCCCTGGACCGTGGCGGTGCTGCTGCTGGCCGGTGTCCCGGCATTCATAGCCGAGGCGAAATTCTCCGGTGACGCCTTCCGCCTGTTTCGCTGGCGCTCGCCCGAGACGCGCATGCAGATGTACCTGGAGACCGTGCTGGCGCGCGAGGACACGGCCAAGGAAGTGCGCCTGTTCGGGCTCGGCGAGCGCTTCCTGCAGCGCTACCGCGATATCTTCACGCGCCT
>DASWFL010000382.1:0-2303 GCA_036394255.1 Steroidobacteraceae bacterium | reverse complement strand
GCTCCGCAGTGCTCGCAATACCACTGCAGCCCGTCGCGCTCCCCGGGCCGCCTGGCCCGCTCGATCACCAGGCCCACCGAATGGGCCGGGCGCTGGGGCGAATGAGGCACGCCCGGCGGCAACAGCAGAATCTCCCCGGCGCGAATCGGCACATCGCGGATCGCCCCGCCCTTGTAGACCCGCAGCACCATGTCGCCTTCGAGCTGGTGGAAGAACTCCTCGGCCGGATCGACGTGAAAGTCACGCCGCGAATTCGGTCCGCCGACCGCCATGACCATGAATTCGCTGTCGCGGTAAATCAGCTTGTTGCCCACGGGTGGCTTGAGCAGGTGCCGGTGTTCATCGACCCAGCGGTGCAGGTTCAGAGCGCTCAGCGAATCCATGGCATGAGTTCCTGTCGACGAATTCCGACAGCTGATTAACCGCTGCGGCTCGCGTATGGTACGCATATCGGGGCATGCCGGGCGACTGCGCCGGGCTTGCCGATGCCGCTGAAAGGAATATGCCGTGACCCAAGCCCTCGCGGGAACCCGCCGACGCGCCGGAACCGTCGCTGCGCTGCTCATCTGCCTTGCGGCCCTGGGTGCCTGCAGCCACGTGGCGCGGCTCGGCCCTTCGCACTGGCACGCGCATTGGCCCTGGCGGCACGCTCCGGCGCCTCCGGAGCCGCCCGTCCATGAGCTGCTGGCGGAAGTCCCGGCGGGCGCCAGCTCCCCGGCGCTGGTGCAGAGCTGGAACCGGAACAATCTGCGTGTGTCGCTCGCTGACCTGAGCGGTGAAGGCGAGTTCACCCTGCGCCCTGCGCCGGGACACGTCTGGCCGATTCGCCTCGAGTTCCTGGTGCAACCGGGCACCTTCGCGCACCTCGAAATCAGGGGCGATCAGCGGGCGATCCTGAGCGTGCCCGCCACGGGTGCAGCGACTGTGCTGCCGGTGCCGCAAGGCCTATACGCACCGGCCAGCACCGTGGCGCTCCAGCTGCACTATGGCCCTTAGCGGATGGCTCAGGCGCGCGGCGCGGCGCGGCCCGCTGTGGCGTGGGCGGGCACCGCGAATGGCGGGGCCTCGGGTTCATCGAGGTTCACGGCCGTAAGCGCGCCGCCCCATACGCAGCCGGTGTCGAGCCCCAGCAACCCCTCGGCCCGGTAATAGCCCAGCGCCGACCAGTGGCCGAAGACGATGCGGGTCGCCGCGCTGGCTCGCCCCCTGACAGCGAACCAGGGTTGCCAGGGTGGTTGCGCCTCACCCGGCGTGCCCTTCTGCCTGAGATCAATGCGCCCCCCCGCCGTGCAGACGCGAATGCGGGTCAGCACGTTGATGATGAAGCGCAACCGCGCGGTGCCGCTGAGGGCTTCATCCCACTGATCCGGCTGGTCGCCGTACATGGATTCCAGCAGTGCGCGCGGGTCATGGCGGAGCGCACGCGCCACTTCTCCGGCGAGTCGGGCGGCCTGCTGCGCATCCCACTGCGGCACGAGCCCGGCGTGTACCAGCAGATCCTGGTGCGCACGATCGTAGTGGGCGAGGGGCCGCTCGATGAGCCAGCCGAGCAGGCGATCCCGATCGCTCGCCGCGAGCACTTCGTCGAGCGTGTCGCTGCGACGCAGCTTGTGCCCGGGCAGGTGGGCCGCAGCCAGCAGGTGCAGATCGTGATTGCCGAGCACGACGACCGCGTTGTCCGCCAGCGCGCTGACGAGGCGCAGCGTGGCGAGCGACTGGGGTCCGCGATTGACCAGATCGCCCGTGAACCACAGCAGATCGCGATCGGCCTTGAAGCGCAGTCGCGCCAGCAGCTCCTCAAGTTCTGCGCAGCAGCCCTGCACGTCGCCGATGGCCCAGCGTGCCATGACGGATCAGGGCGGGGGCGAGCCAGGGCGGTCAGCGCTCAGTGCAGCAGCCCTGGCTTGGCGAGCCGGAACGCAGGGATCGGCGCATCGAAACGCTGGCCGTCATCGCCCAGCATCTGGTAGCTCCCGTGCATCGCGCCGACGGGCGTCTCCAGTACGGCGCCGCTGGAGTAGCGGAATCCCTCACCGGGTTTGAGGTGCGGCTGCTCGCCGACGACGCCCTCACCACGTACTTCCTGGGTGCGCCCGTTGGCATCGGTGATGATCCAGTGACGCGTCAGCAGTTTCGCCGGCACCTGCCCAGAGTTGTGCAGCGTCACCGTGTAGGCAAATACGAAGCGATGTTCAGCCGGCTCGGACTGTTCCTCGAGGTAGGCGCTCTCGACGGCAACCTGAATCTGGTGACGATCGGACACAGGGGCTACCTCACACGCAGGGCCAGCACGTCGCAGGGTG
>DASWFL010000381.1:0-2230 GCA_036394255.1 Steroidobacteraceae bacterium | reverse complement strand
GTTCTTGATGTTCTGCGCCTCGTCCAGGATCACGCCCGTCCACGCCACTTTGCCGAGCGCCTCAGCGTCGCGCTGCAGCAGGGCATAGCTGGTGATCACCAGATCGTGCCGTCGCGTTTCATTGCCGACGGACTCGCCGCGGGCCCGCTCGCCGCCGTGATGCGCCATCACCTTGAGGCCCGGGGTGAACCGCGCCGCCTCACGCTGCCAGTTGCCGATGACCGATGTCGGGCAGACCAGCAGGGTCACCGGCGGCTTCCGCTTCGCGGCCTGCGCCTCGTCTTTGTCCTGCTGCAGGTGCGCCAGCGTCTGGATGGTCTTGCCGAGTCCCATGTCGTCGGCGAGGCATGCGCCGAGCCCCCATTGGCGCAGAAACCGCAGCCAGGCATAGCCGCGTGCCTGGTACGGTCGCAGGCTGCCATGGAAAGATGTAGGGGTGGCAATCTCTCCGATGGTCTCCCGCCGGGTCAGCCGCTCCAGCAGCTCGGCTATCCAGCCTTCGGCGTCCACGCCGCTCGGGCCGCCATCGTTCGCATCGGGGGTGGGATCGAGCCCCAGGTGCAGAATGTCGCGCGCCATCAATGATCCACGGCGATCAAGATGCTGCAGCGCGCGACGGATCTCCTGCGGGTCCACCAGCACCCACTGGCCGCGCACGCGCACCAGCGGCGTCTTCAGCCGCACCAGCGCCTCGAGCTCGGCGCGCGAGATCGCCTGGTCGCCAACCGCGATCTGCCATTCGAAACGCACGACCTCATCCAGCGATAGACCGCCCCCACCCTGCATCGCCGGCGTGCGTACCTTTGCCCGCGAGGTCAGCCGCGTCGCCGTGCCGCGCCCGGTCCACCATGCCGGCAGCATCACGCCGAAGCCGGCCTCTTGCAGGGCCGCGGCACGCTGGGTCAGGAAAGCCACCGCGCCGTCGGCATCAGTGCGGTAGCCGTCGGGCACGCGCGCGCCGAGGCTGGCTAGGATTGCGGGATCCAGCCGCCCGGCTTGACCCAGCGTGAGCAGCAGAAAGCTGCGCGGGTCGAACCCGTCCGCGCGCAGCAGCGCCTTGCCCGGTCCGGACCGCGCCCACGCCGCCGCTGCGGGGATCAGCAGGCTGGGATCGTGGTTCGCCTGCAGCAGATAGCGGACGAACCAGGCAGCGTCCGCGCTGGTCGCAACTCGCACAACGTCGCCGTCGAACGTATCCGCGCCCGGCTCCTCGATGCGGAAGCACAATCGGAACGGGCTTGCAAACGCGGTCGTGATCGGGTGTTGCCAGTCGCGCACGCGCTTGGCCAGTTGCGAGAGTTCCTCGGGCCTGCCATCGACCCGCGCATCCGGCGCACGCAGCGCGGCAAGCCAGCGCTGGTCGACGGCGACATCGGGGTCGCGCCGTCTCCTGCGCGACCGCCCCGCGTCAGCCGGCGGCGAGCCTGGCTTCGGCTGCGCGCCGCGCACCAGCGCGTCGAGCGTAGCATCGACGAATTCAGTCAGTACGACGCCTGCCGGGACAGCGGGAGCTGTGCCGGCATGGTTCAAAGGGACGGCGCGGCAGGCTGCCGGCATTGCTGCCGCCAACCGCGCCATCTCCTCGGCTTCCCGTCCGCCCAGCACAGGCCGCCAGCGGGCATCAAAGCCGCTTGCTGTGTTAACCAGGTCGGGCAGGTAGGCGTGCCGCGCCACGAGCGCGCCGGTGAAGCGCAGCGCCATCGCCCAGAACGCAAGATCATCCGCGACAATGACCCCCGGCGAGAGCAGCCGCTTGCCCTGGCAGGCACATAGCGGCTCGATCGCCAGCGCCGCCGAGAAGTCAAGCGCCGACACGCGCCAAGCGGCCAGCGAGGCTTCGCTCGTGCGCTCGGTTGCCGCCTCAATCAGCGGGCTTGACGCCAGGGGGCGCCCGTCCAGGGACGGCAGGAACAACGTTATCTGCCGAACCGGCACGTCAGCGATGGATAGGCCACCCCCCTTTGCGCTGGCAACCAGGACCTCAGCGCCTACGTCAAACGGCGATAACGGTGGCTCCGAAGCGGAACGAGTCCGCCCCTGCGGGACGTGCTGCCGGGCGGGGCGGCCGCTCTCTCCCCATATCAGCAGTGAGCCATCGGCAACCGCGCCATGTAGCAGCAGAACCATCGCGTACCGGTCCAACAGGAGCCAAGTGGAGCAGCATTGGATCTTGCGCCCGCATCAGCAAGGGTGATCGCCGCAGTTAAATGGCGCAACATTTTGATCGCCG
>DASWFL010000380.1:0-10749 GCA_036394255.1 Steroidobacteraceae bacterium | reverse complement strand
GTGGGGTCGTGCATCAGCACGTTGGTATCGAGTACGAACAGCCGCCGTTGCCTGGCTTTCACAGTGCTTTAGCCGCCTCCAGCACCTGCGCCGCGTGGCCGGCGACCTTCAGCTTGCGCCATTCCTGGCGCAGTTTCCCGGCGGCGTCGATCAGGAAGGTGCTGCGCTCGATACCCAGTACCTTGCGGCCGTACATGTTCTTTTCGCGAATCACGTCGAACAGCTTGCAGACACTTTCGTCCGCGTCGCTCAGCAGCTCGAATCCGAAGGCAAATTTCTCGCAGAACCTGTGGTGCGAGTCCACGCTGTCGCGCGAGATTCCGCACACGCGTACGCCCGCGCGCTTGAAGGATCCCAGCAGGCGCTGGAAATCCTGCCCCTCCAGCGTGCAACCGGGCGTGTTGTCGCGCGGGTAGAAGTACAGCACCAGCGCCTTGCCGCGCGCGGCGCGCAGGCGGAACGGCTCGCCCGCCGTGGAGGGCAGGGTGAAATCGGGTACTACGCGCCCGAGCGCCACCGCGCTCAAGACTTCACCGGCTCGAGAATGGCGTCGAGATTCATGGAGTCGCAATAGTCCATGAACTCCTCGCGCAGCTGCGCCACGTGGAGCCTGGCCGGCACGTTGATGGTCATCTGCACCGCAAACATCGGCGCGCCGGTGTGGGCGGCGGCATAGCTGCGCGTCGCGACTTCGCCGATATCGATGTTGCGGGTCGCGAAAAAGCCGGACAACCCGGCGACGATACCCGTCTGATCGAGGCTGACGATGTCGATGGAGTAGGGGAGCAGGTCCTTGCGGCTGGCACGCGCCTCGGTGCGGCGCAGGTGCAGGCTCAGGGCACCGCCGTCGGCGAGGCGGCCGAGTTCCGATTCGATGCGTGCCAGATTGTGCCAGTTGCCGGTGACCAGCATCAGCACGGCGAACTCGCCCCCGAGAGCGGCCATGCGGCTCTCGGCAATGTTGCCGCCGCAGTCGGTGATCACGCGCGTGAGTTCGTGCACCATGCCCGTGTGGTCGCTGCCGATGGCCGAAACCGCCAGATGCTGCTTGCCAGGAGCGTTGGGGTCATTCACGGCGGGGAGTGTACCGGTTTCCTGGACTTGCTTCAGGTCGCACTGGCTGCGTAACATCCCGCACCCTCTTCCGGCAATGACAGCGCAGCTAGCGAGACCGTGGCAAGCATGTTTTCAGGCAGTCTGGTCGCGATCGTCACCCCCATGCTCAGCGATGGCGCCGTTGACTTCGAGGCCTGGGACCGGCTTCTGGATTTTCACGCGCGCAGTGGCACGGCCGGCATCGTCGTCGGCGGCAGCACCGGCGAATCCGTATCCTTGAGCGACGGCGAGCTGGATGGACTGCTGGCGCGCGCGCGGCGCAGGCTCGCAGGGCGCATCCCCGTCGTGGCCGGCGTGGGCGGCAGCAGCACGGCCACGGTTGTCGAGCGGGTCCGGCGCCTGGCCGAGAGCGGAGCGGACGCCCTGCTCGTGGTGACTCCGGCCTACAACCGGCCGACCCAGGAAGGCCTGTACCGCCACTTCGCCGCCATTGCCGCCGCCGCGCCTGCGCCGGTGCTGCTGTACAATGTGCCGAGTCGTACCGCGGTCGACCTGCTGCCCGCAACGGTGGCCAGGCTCGCTGAACTCCCCGGCGTGGTCGGCATCAAAGAGGCGGTGGGCGATGTTTCCAGGATCCGTGAGTTGATCAGCGCCGCAGGCGCGGGCTTCACCGTGTTGTCCGGAGACGATGCCACGGCGCGTGAGGCGGTGCTGGCCGGCGCCGGTGGGGTCATATCGGTGAGCGCCAACGTGGTGCCCGCGGCCGTGGCGGCCGTCATGGCCGCGGCCGGGCAAGGCGATCGGGCGCAAGCCGAACAACTGGACGGCCCGCTGAGCGCGCTGCACCGCGAACTCGGTGCTGAATCCAATCCAATTCCGGTCAAATGGGCGCTCGCTGAAATGAAGATGATCGACTCTGGCATACGCCTGCCGCTCACCTGGCTGAGCGAGGCCGCGCAACCGCGGGCGCGCGCGGCGCTGCAGGCCGCCACGGCCGGCACGATCGCACCGCTGGCGCGTCGCGCATGAGAAATTCCGGGCTGAGAATCTGCCAGCTGCTGGCGCTGGGCGTGGCGCTGCTCGCGAGCAGCGGCTGCTCCTGGTTTCATCACGGCAGCCATGCCAAATGCCGCGAGCCCATTATCGGCGCCGGCGCCAGGAACCTGCCCCCGCTGCAGGTGCCTGCGGGTCTGGACGCACCCGACACGCGCAACGCCATCAAGATTCCGCCCCTGAGCGAGCCCGAGCGCCCGCGCAATCCCCAGGATCCCTGCCTGTCCCGCCCGCCCAGCTACAAGGGCTGAGTGCCTTGCTACAATGGCTGCCCGAAGGGCGGCGCTGCGGCAGCGGTGCAATCATGCAGAAATGTCTTTAAGATTACCCTGTAACATGTTGAATGGAGAGGTGGCCGAGCGGTCGAAGGCGCTGGACTGGAATTCCAGTAACATCTTCACGGGTGTTCGTGGGTTCGAATCCCACCCTCTCCGCCACAGTGACGTGGTGGTCCGCGCCGGTTCCTTCGCGACGACAAGCCGCCAACCCCGTCAGGCCCGGAAGGGAGCAGCGGTAACGGTCACGTCGGGCGCCGAGGGGCGACCGGCGCGGGCTGCCTCCATGAGCTCACCGGGACAGCGGTAGTCCGTCCATGGCCTATACCGCCCTCGCGCGCAAATGGCGTCCGCGCCGCTTCTCCGAGATGATTGGGCAGGAGCACGTGCTGCAATCGCTGAGCAACGCGCTCGCCAGCGGCCGCGTGCACCATGCCTTCCTTTTCGCCGGCACGCGCGGCGTGGGCAAGACCACGGTCGCGCGGATCCTCGCCAAGTGTCTGAACTGCGAACGTGGCGTGAGCGCCGAGCCCTGTCTGGAGTGTGCGAGCTGCCGGGAGATCGAGGCCGGGCGCAGCATCGACCTGATCGAAGTCGACGCGGCGTCGCGCACCAAGGTCGATGATACGCGCGAGCTGCTCGACAATGTGCAGTACGCGCCGAGCCGGAGCCGCTTCAAGATCTACCTGATCGACGAAGTGCACATGCTGTCGGCCAGTTCCTTCAACGCGCTGCTCAAGACGCTCGAGGAACCGCCGCCGCACGTGAAGTTCCTGCTGGCCACTACTGATCCGCAGAAGCTCCCGGTCACCGTGCTCTCGCGCTGCCTGCAGTTCAATCTCAAGCGCCTGCCGGTGGCGCTGATCAACGCCCGCCTGGCGCACATCCTGGCCGCGGAGCAGCTGGAGTACGAGCCCGCTGCCCTGCAGCTGCTGGCGCAGTCCGCCGACGGCAGCATGCGCGACGCGCTCTCGCTGCTTGACCAGCTGCTGGCCTTCGGCGATGGAGTCGCCCGCGAGGCCGACGCGCGCACCATGCTGGGTGCCGTCACGCGCGATCACGTGGAGCGGATCGCGGCGCTATTGGCGCGTGGCGATGCGCCGGCCCTGCTGGAGGCGGCCGAGGCGCTCGGCGAATTTGCGCCCGATTACGGCCAGATTCTCGATCAGCTCGCGGCACTGCTCGAACGCATCGCGTTGCAGCAGCTGCTGCCGGAGTACTCCGGCGATGAGCTGTTTCCGATCGCGGTGGTGCGCGAGCTCGCCGCGCGCATCTCGCGGGAAGACGTGCAGCTCTACTATCAGACGGCCATCCTCGGCCGGCGCGATCTCGCGCTGGCTCCCGAGCCGCGCACCGGCTTTCGCATGACCCTGATCCGGATGCTCGCCTTCAGGCCCGAGTCTCCCGGACAGGGCCTGGCGGCCGTGGCGCCGCCCACCTCGAAGTCGGCGCCTGTGCCCGCCACGGCAGCGTCGCCCGTCGCGGCAGCGCCGCCGGTCGAAGTTTCACCCGCTGCCCCTGGTGCTGCGGCGGATGCGCCGCCGCCCTCGGAATGGAGCTCGCTGGTCGCGGCGCTGGAGCTCGACGGTCCCACCCGCATGCTGGCCCTCAACTGTGCGCTGCTCGCGCGCAGCGCGGGGCTGATCAGGCTGACGCTCGATCCCCGCAATGCCGCCGCACACACGCGCGCGCGTGAACAGCGGCTCGCACAAGCGCTCAGCCAGCATATGGGTGAGGCCGTGCGGGTCGAGATTGTGACCGGCGGGGCCGTCGTCCAGACTCCGGCGCAGGCCGAGGACCGGGCCGCGCAGCAGGCCCTGGCGGCCGCACGCGCCGCGCTCGCGGCCGATCCGACCGTGCAGGCCTTGCAGCAGCGTTTCGGCGCCACGGTGAATACCGAATCGGTGCGGCCGCGCAAGCCGGCCTGAGTGGCGCAGGATCATCACGGGCACAGCGAGGGGCAGGGGCATGGGTGGCAATATGGCCAATATGATGAAACAGGCACAGGCGCTGCAGGCCAACATGCAGAAGGCCCAGAGCGAAATCGCGCAGCTGGAAATAACCGGCGAGGGCGGCGGTGGCATGGTCAAGGTCACGATTAACGGCCGGCATGAGACGCGGCGTGTGCAGATCGAGCCGGGCGTCATCGGCGAGGATCGGGAAATGCTCGAGGACCTGCTGGCGGCGGCGTTCAACGATGCGGTCCACAAGCTCGCGGCCGCCAGCCAGGCGAAGATGGCCAGCCTGATGGGCGGCCTGCAGCTGCCGCCGGGCATGAAGCTGCCGTTCTGAGCCGCCGCGCCCGATGCAGCATTCGCCCGCCCTTGCCGCCCTGATTGAAGCCCTGCGCGCCCTTCCCGGCGTCGGACCGAAGAGCGCGCAGCGCATCGCCTTTCATCTGCTGCAGGACGCGCGGCCGGCCGCGCAGACACTCGCGATCTCGCTGCAGCGGGCGGCGGAGCGGGTGGGCCGCTGCCGGCAGTGCCGCATGCTCACGGAGACCGAGCTCTGCGAGATCTGCGCCAACCCGCAGCGCGATGCGGCGCTGCTGTGCGTGGTGGAATCGCCCGCCGATGTGGTGGCCATCGAGCAGTCAGGCGGTTATCGCGGGCGCTACTTCGTGCTCATGGGACACCTCTCGCCGCTCGATGGCATCGGACCGGAGCAACTGGGCAGCGCCCAGTTCGACTCACTCCTGGGTGGCGGCGGCGTGCGCGAAGTGATCCTGGCGACGAACTCGACGGTGGAAGGTGAAGCCACCGCACACTTTCTCTCGCAACTGGCGCATCAACGCGGCGTTCCGGCCAGCCGCATTGCGCACGGCGTTCCGGTCGGCGGCGAACTGGAGTACATCGACGGCGGTACGCTGGCCCACGCACTCGCGGGCCGGCAGGCAATCTAGCGTATGCGCCTGCGCCCTCAGCGCCGCGCGTAGGGAGCACGCTCGAGCAATTCAGCGCGCAGCCGGCGCAGGCGGCGGTAACTCTCGTAGCGGCGTGCGCTGATGGACCCCGCGGCCACGGCGGCCACCACCGCGCAGTGCGGTTCCCGCAGGTGCTGGCAGTCGGCGAAGCGGCATTGCGGTGCATGCTGCGCCACTTCGGCAAAGCCCAGTGCGCGCGCTTCGAGCGCGGCGACGGCGGGAGCGAAATCGCGCACGCCGGGGGAGTCGATCAGCATGCCGCCGCCGGGCAGGGAGTACAGGTGCGCCGCGCTCGTGGTGTGGCGGCCGGCCGTACTGCGCAGCAATTCGCCCACTGGTGCGTCGCTGCCAGGAACGAGTACCCGCAGCAGCGAGGACTTGCCCACGCCTGACTGGCCCACGAACATCACGGCCTGGTCGCGCAGTAGCCCACGCAGCGCCTCGAGCCCCGCACCGCTCCGGGCACTGCAGCGGCAGATCGTGATGCCCAGGGCCGCGTACTCGGCCAGCCCCTGCTCGCCTTCCGGCGCGAACGCCTGGTCGGCCTTGTTCGCGAGCAGGAGGGCAGCCATGCCGGCACAGCTGGCGGCGGCCAGGTAACGGTCCACCAGGAACAGGTCGGGCGTCGGACTGGGCGCCAGCACCACCACCAGCAGGCTGAGATTCGCGGCCACGAGTTCGGATTTGCCGCGCGTGTTCGTACGATACAGTGCCGTGCGGCGTGCCGTGACCTGCTGCAACTGCCATTGCCCGTGCTGCGGGTCGCAGGCGCACAGCACCTCATCGCCGCACACGAACTGCAGGTCGCGGCCGGCGGCGCGCGCCAGGACCTCCTCACCGTTTGCCAGGCGCAGCCGCGCCGTGGCGCCGTGTGCAACGAGCACCAGTGCCGTTTGCGGCGCCGGCGCGCCACCGGTAGCGGGAGTGGGCGGTGCGGTCACCCTGCTATGATGCCTGATCGCAGAGGGAGCCGGGCGTGAGCAGCAGGGACCATCTGATCTGGATAGACCTGGAGATGACCGGGCTCAGCCCCGAGCGGGACCACATCATCGAGATCGCCACCGTCGTCACCGACCGCGACCTCAATGTCAGCGCCGACGGCCCGCAGTTCGCGATCAACCAGAGCGATGCGGTGCTGGCGCTCATGGACGAGTGGAACCAGCGCCAGCACGGCGGCAGCGGTCTGCTGGCGCGCGTGCGCGCGAGCCAGGTGGGCGTGGCCGAGGCCGAAGGGCTCACGCTCGAGTTCCTGGCGCTGCACGTGGTGGCGGGCGCCTCGCCCATGTGTGGCAACAGCATCTGCCAGGACCGGCGCTTTCTGGCCCGCTGGATGCCCGCCCTGGAGAAATTCTTCCACTACCGCAATCTCGACGTCAGCACCCTCAAGGAACTGGCGATGCGCTGGCATCCGGGCGTGGCGGCCTCGTTCAGCAAACGCTCGGCGCACCTGGCACGCGCCGATATCTACGAGTCCATAGCCGAGTTGCGTCATTACCGCGAGCAGCTGTTTATCAAACCGGCATAAATTGCGCGGACAGTGACGCAGTTCGCGCCCCGGTAGGGTGGCCCGGGCGCTGGTGATTCGCGTGCTATATTCCCACCGGTGATTACCGAATGCGATCTGGTCGTGTCATGGCGCGCCCGCCCGCGCAGCTTCGTCGCGCTCATGGGTGTGTATGAAAGCAATTACCTGCGCCTCGCGGCGCTGGCGGGCAATCTGGCGCAGCTCACCGGCGGCAGAATCTCGGACGTGGCCGGCGATTGCACCCTGGTGCTCAGCGTGCTGGAGCGCGCGCGCTACACCGCGGATTTGCGCCTGACGTACCTGCTGCCCGATGCGGTGCGCGCCGCGGAGCCCGAGCGCGTACCGGATCTCAGAATGCGCCTGTACCACGACGCCAGGCTGCTGGAAGCCCGCAGTATCGGCGGCGCTGGCCCAGAACGTGAACTGGATCGGTGCTGGGCCCGCAACATGATGCTAAATAAGTGGCTGGAATATTGCGCGGAACGCGGCCATTGCCTTGCGGACCCACAACACTGCTGAGCAGCCGACCGGATGGCTTCTGGTCGCAAAGACCATGAGACGGATCAGGCAGCTCGGCTTTCTGCGTCTGGCGCTCGGCCCGGGCCGCGAGGCCGTGGCCGAGGACGGCCGCGTACTGCACCTGTTCCGCAACCGCATCGAGCTGAAGAAGAGCTACAGCAACGCCCTCGAGGAAATTCAGCAGCTGAAGGATCGCGTCAAGCAGCAGGAAGGCGCGACGGCGCGGGTGCAGGAACTGCTCCAGGGCCTGGAGGCGCGTCTGGCCGAGCCCGACAGCGCCTACCCCGCTCTGGTGTTCTACCAGCTGCGGGAGTTGTGGAACCTGGGGCGGAGCCTCGTGCAACAGTTTGTCGGCGAGCTCGAGGCGCAAAAAATCGAGCGCGAGCGCAAGGGCTATTTCGCGCAGTTCAATCGCCAGCAGTTCGGCCGGCGCCAGAGCGTCGAGGCCGATTGCCTGAATGCCGAAGCCGCGGCGAGCGCGGCGCGCTCGAGCGTCCACGAGCAGTCACGGCAGCTGGCCGGGCTGCAGCGCTTCTGGCACTACTTTCGCCGCCGCGCCGTGAACCGCGCGCTCCACGCCGCCAATATCCAGACCCTGCTGGCCGAGCAGACCCTGAGCGAGGCACGGGCGGCACGCGACCAGCTCGACGGCGAGCAGCCCAATTTCGCGGGACTGTCACTCGAGGCGCGGCGCGCCATCAATCTGGCTGCGGTCGCCTATGGCCAGGTGCTCTGCGATCGTCTGGCGCGCACGGGCCTGATGGAGGCGACGCGGGCGGTCAGTTCGCGGCGCGAACCGGCCGCCGGGGAATACGGCAATCGCCAGAAATGCGAACGCCTGATGAATGACATCCAGCGTGCCCGGCTGCTGCTGGAGCGGCGCAGTGACGCGCTGCCCCAGATCCAGGCGCGCACCGAATCGCTGCGGCGGATCGCACAATATCGCAACGCGACCGACACCGTGCCCGAGGCCGAGGGCCTCGCCAGCGCGGCCGTCGATGAAGCCTCGCGCGTGCTGAGCGAGGACTGCTGGGATATCTACCGCGTGCTACTTCGCTGAGGAACGGGCGTCGGCGGTGGTCGTCGCCGGGGCCGGAGTGCCGACCGCCAGCTGCGCGGCGATACGCGCTGCCTCCGCCAGTACCACGTCGGGCTGGTCATCCGCCTGCGCATCGCTCAATGCCTTGATCGCCGGCAGGCCGTCCGCGGCGCGACGGGCGTTCTCGCGCGCCAGTGCCTGCTGTTCCTGGCTGGCCCGCTCGCGTTGCCGCTCCTGCAGGTTGAGCGACAGCGCGTGGTCCTTGCGCGTCTGCTCGAGGGTCTCCAGCGCGGCCACCAGCCACTGGTAATCGGCATCGCTGGAAGCGTGGGCGCTCTCGCCCTTGGCGAGCGTCTGTACGGTGCCGGCCAACGGTGCCGCGGCATCGAAGGGTACCGCGGCAATGCGGTCCCAGGGGAGCGGTGACTCGAGCGCGCTTTCGCCGACGTCGCGGACGTTGACGCGCGCCGGCAGCTCGATATCCGGCTCGACGCCCCGCAGCTGCGTGCTCTCGCCCGTAACGCGGTAGAACTTGCCGATGGTCACGGTGAGCTGCCCATCGGCGGACTGGCGCGACCAGCGATCGAGAGGAATCAGATTCTGCACCGTGCCCTTGCCAAAAGTGGTCTGCCCCAGCACCACGCCGCGGTGGTAGTCCTGGATGGCGGCCGCGAATATTTCCGAAGCCGAGGCACTGGTGCGATCGACCAGTACCGCAAGGGGTCCGCCATAGGCGACGCCCGGTTCGGGGTCATCGAGCACTTCGATATGCCCATCCGTGGTCTTGAGCTGCACCACCGGCCCATGATCGATGAACAGGCCGGTCAGCGCGGTCGCCTCGGGCAGGAAGCCGCCGCCGTCGGCGCGCAGGTCGAGCACGAGCGAGTCGATCGTACCGCCCGCCTGCAGCTCGCCGATGAGGCGGCGTACGTCACGCGCGGTCGTCCGATAGTTGGGGTCGCCCGCGCTACGCGCGTCGTTGTCTTCGTAAAATCCAGGCACCGTGATGATGCCCACGCGCAGCGCACGATCACCGAGCCGGATCTCGCGCACTTCCTTCTTGGCCGCCAGGTTCTTCAGCGTGACCTTGCCGCGCATCAGCTCGACCACGTGCAGATTGGTGCCCGGCGCCGCGCCGGCAGGCAGGATCTGCAGCCGCACCTGCGTGTCGGCCTTGCCGCGTATCAGCTGCACCACATCGTCCAGCCGCCAGCCGACCACATCGCTCAAGGGCCCGTCGTGCCCCTGGCCCACCGCCATGACGCGATCGTTGGGCTTGAGCACCCCGGCGGCCGCGGCCGGGCCCCCGTCCAGCAGCGAGCTGATCGTCACGTAATCGTCCACCAGCTGCAGCGAGGCACCGATCCCCTCGTAGCTGAGGCTCATCTGGATGCGGTACTCCTCGGCGTTGCGCGGAGCGAAGTAGTTCGAGTGGGGGTCGTAGACGGCCGCGTAGGAGTTCATCAGCGACTCGAACACGTCATCGGCGCTGACCTGGCCGACGCGCTGCAAGACCCGCTGGTAGCGCTTGCGCAGGATATCGGCCGCCTCCGGCCAGCTCTTGCCCGTCAGCATCAGCGACAGCGCGTCGCTCTTGACCCGCTGGCGCCACAGGTCGTTCAGTTCGGCCGCGTCGCGCGGCCAGGGGGCCTTGTCCCGATCGAAGAAGTAGCTCTCGTTGAGCTTCCAGTTCGGCTCGGTGGACAGGAGGCTGATCGCGTATTGAATGCGCTCGCGGTTGCGCTGCTGCAGGCGCGCGAACATCAGGAAGGCCGGATCGAGCTGGCCACCGTGAATCATGTCGTCAAAGTCCGAGCGCCACTTCTGCATGAGCGCGACGTCGGTGGCCAGGAAATAGTTCCGCTGCCCATCCAGCGCATTGAGGTAATGATCGAAGACCTGCGCCGAGAATGCCTTGTCGATCGGGCGGCGGCTGTAGTGCATTTCCTCGAAAATGCTGGCGATGCGCGGCGCGAGCAGTTGCTGGCGTGGGGTAGGGTGGATCGCGCCGTCGGGCAGGAGCGACGGGGCGGCGGTCAGGCCGCTGGAACCCGTCGCGGCGAGCAGCAGCGCGCCAGCGCCGGCGAGGGCCAGCGGCAGGAGGATCTTGCGCAGGGAATGGCCGAATCGTGACATTAGGGGGCGCCGCTCCGCGGGTATGGCTACAGCTGGGGCCAAGTTTGACAGCTTTGCGGCCAACAGTGCAGCCGCACCTCTGGAAATGTGGATTCAAGCAGGTGATTTCAATACTCTGGCCCCATGAAGCCGTTGACTGCGCTGCTGGGCATCGTCATGGGATCGGCGGTAGCGCTGGCGGTCTGCCTCGGCATGACCGGCATTGTCTTCCTGCTGCTGCCCG
>DASWFL010000379.1:0-8155 GCA_036394255.1 Steroidobacteraceae bacterium | reverse complement strand
CCGCCGCAACCGTACCGGCGATCATGCCCGCGACTATCCCGCCCGTATTGCAACGCTTCCAGTACAGCGTCAGCAGCACGCACGGGAAATTGGCGCTCGCGGCGACCGCGAAGGCCAGGCCGACCAGTACTGCGACATTCTGGCCCTTGGCGGCAATGCCGATGGCAATGGACATGGCCCCGACAATCGCGGTGGCGATGCGGGCCGCCTTGACCTGCCCCTGCGGCGTCGTGTCCTTGCCGGCACGCACAACGCCAACGTACAGATCATGGGCCATGGCCGAGGCGGCGGCGAGCACCAGGCCGGCCACCACGGCCACAATCGTTGCAAAGGCCACTGCGGAGACGAACGCCAGCATGAAGTTTCCAAAGAAGGAGTCCGGCCCTCCGCCGAGGAATTGTGCCAGCAGCGGCCCGGCCAGGTTGCCACCCGCGTCGACTGCGGCGATGTGGGCAGAACCGACCCGCAATGCTGCGCCAAACCCGAGGAACAGCGTCAGCACGTAAAAGCCGCCGATGATGAGCATGGCCCACACCACCGAACGGCGCGCCTGCTGCGCAGAGGGCACCGTGAAAAAACGCATCAGGATGTGCGGAAGCCCCGCGGTTCCAAACACCAGCGCCATCCCGAGGCTGATCTGATCCACGGGCGCCTTGAAGTACAGCCCCGGTTCCAGGAAGCGCTGCCCGAGCTCGGCCGCCGACATCGTCTTCGCAGGATCGCCCAGCAGCGTCGCCACGCGTGCCTGCACTTTCGGGTCGGCCACCACGTCGGCGAGGAAGGCCGGCAGCGAAAATCCGTAGGGCGCCCAGACCAGCATCACGATGAGGATGGAGGCGGTCACCAGCAGGATCGCCTTGATGATCTGCACCCAGGTGGTGGCGACCATGCCGCCAAAGAGCACGTAGCCCAGCATCAGGAGGCCCACGCAGATCACGGAAGCCTCATAGTTGATGCCGATCAGGATCTTGACCAGCACACCACCACCGACCATCTGGGCGGTGAGGTAGAACGTCGACACCGTGATGGTCGAAAGTGCTCCCACAATCCGGGTTTTTCTCGGATCGTTCCGGTAGGACAGGATATCGGAGAGCGTGTAGCGGCCAATGTTTCGGCACGGCTCCGCAATCAGCAGCAGCACCGTGACGTAGGCGACCAGCCAGCCCACCGAGTACATGAAGCCGTCGTACCCGTACAGTGAGATCAGGCCGGCAATGCCCAGGAACGAAGCCGCCGAGAGGTAATCACCGGCGATCGCCCAGCCATTTTGCAGCCCGCTTACCCCACCACCGGCCGTATAAAAGTCCGACGCTGAGCGCACGCGCCGGGCGGCGAGGTAGGTCACATAGAGTGTCAGCGCGATGACCGCGGCAAAGACTGTCAAGGTCAACCAGCGGTAATTGTCGACGACCCCCGCCTGTGCGAAGGCGGGGGCGCACGGCAGGAACCCTGCAGCCAGCAGAGCCACGCATGATCCCGGCTTACGCGTCGTCTTCACGCCCACCCCTTCAGGTCTTCTGCGCAAAATCCGCGGCAATCTGCGCGGCCAGCTGATCGAACTCCCGTCCGGCCCGCCGCGAATAGAGCAGTGCGATGGCCCAGGCCACCACGAATTCGCTGAGTGCGAACAGCAACCCGACATTGACGACACCCCAGACGCGGATCTTGAAAAGATCCTGGTAGTAAGCCGCGCCGATGGGCAGGAGGAAGTAATACACCACCGACAGCACCATGAGCCCCCACAGGAGCCGCGTTTTGCGCCGGTGCAGGGCCTGGAAGCGCGGATCCCGGATCAGCGCGTCCCAGTCGATGGCTGCATTCGTCGCCATAGAGATCTCCCTGGATAGCAGGCTGCGCTGCGTGCTGCCGTCAGGTTCATGTCAGCGAGCCGTGCGGCACTGGTTTATTCTCCCCCGATGGAGGGCCATCTTCGGGGTTAGGCCTGATGTTGGCAACCCAATCCAGAGCGCCCATTGTTCTTGCGGCGCTACACGCGGCCATACCCCTTCAAGCGTCTAGGCCGGAGGCGGTGGCTGGCGTTCCACGCGCGGGATGGATGGCGCGATGCACGCCCAGCGCGGCGCCGAGGCCGTCCATATGGTCAGCGCGGGCTGCACGAGGTTGGGGTCATCAAGGGTGCCGGCACGCACGCCGATGAGGTGCGGACGTGCCTCGCTGGCTGTGAACAGCGGCGTGCCGCACTGCAGGCAGAAGCGCCGGTGCATCACGTTGCCGCTGTCCGCGACACTGCGGTAGCTGCGGGTCTCGCCGCGTACGTTCAAGGTGTCGGCGGGAAAGAAGACGTTCACGGTCCCGTTCCCCGCCCCGACGTACTGGCATACGCGACACCAGCACACGCGCGTCATCTTGGGATCCGCCGTGCTTTCGTAGCGCACCGCCCGGCACAGGCAACCGCCCTGGATGCTCATGATCGCGCCTCAGCTTCCCGCGGCGCACCGACTGCGCCCGCGGCGATGCTAGCGCAGTTCCGGAGTTCGCACGCCGCCCGATCGTTTGCCCGACTCAGCGCCTCCCCAGGAATCCCGGTGGCAAAGGCGCCTCAGCTGCTACTACCGATGGACTTGGCGAATCGACGGTCCAGGCTCAGGGCCCCGGGGCCATTGGCCACGAGCAACAGCAGACCGCCGGCGATGGCCACGTTCTTGAAGAACATGATCGACTGGATCTGATCGGCGAAATTGTTGTGAAACAGCACACCGGCCAGCAAGGTGAAGCCGGCGAGCAGAAACGCCGTGACCCGCGTCTTCCAGCCGACGATGAGGGCGATCGCACCCAGCACTTCGGTTGCGATCACGGCCGGCAGCAGTGCTCCGGGGACACCGAGGGCAGTCATGTACCCGGCGGTCGATGTGTAGGCGCCGATCTTGCCGAGACCGGATATCAGGAAAAGCGCCGACAGCAGCACGCGGCCGACGAGCTCGGCAACGTTCCGGAGCGTGTTGTCGGTCGATTCCCTACGCTGAGCGGTGGAATCGGAGCCCAGGGGGTTGCGAGTGGTGGTGGGTGAGTAGGTGTTCATTGGGCCCTCCATGGTGATCAGTGGAGGGGAGTTTAGCCACTGGCGGTCCATCTGAGAAGACTATATATTTAGATACAATATATCGACTCAGGAGATGGATATGCTGGACGGGGTCACGCTGGATCAGCTGCGAACCTTCATCGCCGCGGTTGACGAGGGGAGCTTTTCCGCCGCAGGCCGCAAGCTGCGGCGGGCGCAATCCGTCGTCAGTCAGACGCTGGCCAACCTGGAAGCACAGCTGGGGGTGAAGCTGTTTGACCGCTCAGCGCGCTACCCACGCGTCACGGATGAAGGGCGCGGTCTGCTGCTGGACGCCCGATCGGTGGCGGACAACGTCGACGGCTTCAAAGCCAGAGCCCGCGCGCTGCGCGAGGGCCTCGAGCCCGAGCTTGCCGTGGCCATTGACGTGATGTATCCGATGGAAGCCCTCACGCGCGCGGCAACGCACAGTCGCAGGACCTATCCGCACACACCGCTGCGCCTCGATGTGGAAGCCCTCGGCGCCGTCATGAGGCCGGTACTCGATCGCAAGTGCAGTGTCGGGGTCATCGGTTCACTGCCGATCATTCCGGACGAGCTCCACACCGAGCACCTGCTGGATATCAAGTTCGTCACGGTGGTCAGTCCTTCCCATCCCCTGGCCGGGCGGCGCGGTGTCGTGCCGCCGGCAGCCATCGCCAAACAGGTGCAGCTGGTGCTGACCGACAGGAGCGTACTGACTGAGGGCCGGGACTTCGGCGTGCTCTCGCCGCTGACGTGGCGACTGGCGGATCTGGGCGCCAAGCACGCCTTCCTCAGGGCGGGCCTGGGCTGGGGGCACATGCCCTTGCACATGGTGCAGGCCGATCTTGATGCCGGAAGGCTGGTCAGGATCCGCGTCGAAGGTTTGCCGCGCGATATCGTGATGCCCATGAGGGCGGTTTTCCGCAAGGATGCGCCGCCAGGGCCTGCGGGCCGGACGTTCATGGCCATGCTCAAGCCATAGGAGTTGCTCCATGCAAAACGTGATCTTCGACGTGGGCGGCGTGCTCCTGGACTGGAATCCGGATCAGCTCCTGCGGGGCTACTACGCAGAGCCCGTCGAGCGGGCGGCCATGAGGCAGGCCATCTTTCTCCATGCGGACTGGCTGGAGGTGGACCGTGGCGCACTGAGCGAGGAAGAGCTGCTGGCGCGGATCGCGCGGCGGCTGGGGCGGCCTGTGCCGGAGCTGGCGGGACTGTTCGGGACGGTGCGCGAATCCCTACAGCCCAAGCTGGACACCGTCGCGCTGTTGCAGGCGCTCGCGGCGCGCGGCGTGCCGCTGTATTGCCTGTCGAATATGCCGCTGGAGACCTTCACTTACCTGCGCGGGCGCTTTGGCTTCTGGGACCTGTTCCGCGGCATTGTGATTTCGGGTGAAATCAGGCTGGTGAAGCCGCAGCCCGAGATCTTTGAGTACTTGCTGGCTCGCTATGATCTGTCCGCCTCGGACACCATCTTGATCGATGACTATCCGGTCAACGTGGAAGCGGCGCAGGCCCTGGGGTTGCAGACGGTGCTGTTCACGGATGCGCGGCGTTGCGAGGAGGCCCTGCGGCCGCTGCTGCTCGATCCCCCTTCGACCTCGCCGCGATGCGGGCAGATTTGATAGGTGGTGGCAACAGACTCGCCGCTGGGTCCGGCGGGAGGGCGGCATTATACTGGCCTCGGGTGCCGGCGGACCCTTGAGCACTCTGTCTATGTACGCTACTGGCGGCTGCGGCGCCCGGCGTTCCTGTCGAACATGACTACAGGCGCCGGCAGGCCGGAGTTTGTCCATGACTGTTCACCGAATACGCCTGGTCGCTGCGCTGACCATGCTTGGGGCACCGGTTGCGGCGCTGTCGGCAGGCTGCAAGCTTGCCCTGCTCACGCAACTGCCTGTAACCATGGACGCCATGCGCCCGATGGTGACAGTGAGCTTCAATGGCTCTGAAACCCGGTTGATCGCCGACAGCGGGGCCTTCTACAGCATGATCTCTGCTCCGATCGCCGCTCAGTTCAAGCTCAGGCTGTCCGCCGCCCCCGACGGTCTACGAGTGGGCGGCATTGGCGGGGAGACATTCGTGTCGGCGGCCAGGGTCCACGAATTTGGGTTGCCGGGCCTCAAGATTCCCGATATCGAGTTCATGGTCGGTGGTAGTGAAGTGGGGGGCGGTGCGGCGGGGGTGCTCGGGCAGAACGTACTCGCTTGGGCCGACGCCGAATACGATCTGGCCAAGGGCGTCATCCGGCTCATGCGTCCCCATGATTGCAGCAAGGCTTCGCTCGCTTATTGGGAATCCGACCAGCCTTATTCCGAGCTGGATATCCGGGACCTCAGCGCGGCGAGATTGCTCACGATCGGCACGGCCTATCTGAACGGCGGCAAGATTCGCGTTCTGTTTGATACCGGTGCGTGGACCTCCATGTTGTCGCTCCAAGCGGCCGCGCGCGCGGGCATCAAGCCAGACAGCACGGGGGTAGTCGCAGCCGGGGAGAGTCACGGGGTCGGACGCGGCGCCGTGAAGACCTGGATTGCCCCGTTCGCCAGCTTCAAGATCGGGCAGGAAGAGATCCGCAATACCCACCTGCGCATCGGCGATATCGACCTCGAGGAAGCCGACATGCTGATTGGCGCAGATTTCTTCCTCTCGCACCATATCTATGTCGCCAACAGTCAGCAGAAGCTGTATTTCACCTACAACGGTGGACCGGTCTTCAATCTGAGCACCGCCAAAGTGCCGCCCGCGGCGAGTCACGATGCCGATGCACCGGCATCCACCGCAGCAGATGCGACCCAGCCGCTCGACGCCGCGGCATTGGCCAGGCGGGGGGCGGCGTTCGCCGCTCGCCACGACTATGAACACGCCCTGACGGATCTCACCCGCGCCTGCGAGTTGGAGCCTGCTGAAGCCCGGTATCTGCACCAGCGCAGCCTGATCTACCTGCAGAGCGGACAGCGGCAGCCGGCACTGAAGGATATTGACCATGCGCTGCAGTTGCGTCCCGACGATGCCGAGTCCCTGCTGCTGCGGGCGAACCTGCGGCTGGCCGACGGCAAGAGCGTGGATGCCAATGCTGACCTGCAAGCCGCTGACCGCGCGGCGGCAGGCGAAGCCGATATTCGCCTGGCGATCGGCGACAGCTATCTGGGAGCAAACCAATTTGCCCCGGCGATCGCGCAATTCGATCTGTGGATCAGGAACCATCCCGATGATTCTAAGATGCCGGTCGCGCTCAATGGCCGATGCTGGGCGCGGGCCCTATGGGGCAGTGAACTGGAGAAAGCCGAGAAGGACTGCAGCGCGGGATTGAAGCTGCGGGCCAAGTCCAGCCCGGAGTATGCCGCTATTCTGGACAGCCGCGGTCTGGTGCGCCTGCGGCAGGGCGACTTTGCAAAAGCACTCCTCGACTACGATGCTGCCCTGGCAACGCATCCGAATATTGCGTGGTCACTTTACGGTCGAGGCTTGTGCAAGCTGCGGTTGGGCAAGACCCGTGAAGGCAACACGGATATCGCGGCCGCTACCGCCGTGCAGGCCGACATAGCCGATCAGGCCAGGAAATACGGCATCGCCCCTTAGTGCCGGCCGGCGTGCGGAGGCCTAGGTCAATCGCTTGTTGACTAGCGCTATGGGCACGCCGACGAACACCGTGTGGGTAAAGAGCGTACCGAACAGCTGCCACGGATCCTTCGGTCTCACCGAGCTGAATGACACCTGCAGGCGGGAAATGACCTCCTGCAGGTTTGCAGCAAAATGTTGCGAGGCATGCGCTGCAGACAGCGGCACGATCAGGTAATTCATGGCCAGGTAGAGCCCAATCCCATAGATGAAGCCCCACGTCACCGGGTGGCTTTTCAATGCCGGCATTCGTTTCGCGCTGAATACAAACACCGCCGCCATGCCGGTGGCAATCATGAAGTGTGCGCACAACCCGAGGACCGCCGTCGCGGCGCCCCCGGCGTCGGCTGCGTCGTGCCCTATCCACCCGGCTGCTACCGAATGCAATATCTGCACCGGAGTCATTTGGTAGCTCAGCGGTCCGTACACAATGAAGGCGTATGTGATGTCCAATACGCCGGCGACCAGGCCGCCGACGATTATGGCCTTGAGGAATTTCATGGTCAGGGCCCCGTCCTTCTCTTGGTGTCCGGTCGCGAACGAGAGGGTCGGTAGTACGCTCAGTCCGGAGTCAGGCCGCGGGCCGGATGTTCGCATTCAGGCGGAACAGGTTGGCAGGGTCGTATTCCTTCTTGAGCGCAGTGAGCCGCGCCCGGTTGGGGCCGTAGTTGTCGTCTACGGCCTTCTGATCGGCGGTATTGAGGTTGACGTAGAAACCGCTGGTGAAATGACTGACCTTGTCCCAGGCGGCATGGACTCTGGCGCGATTGGCCTCATTGTCGGCAGCGTCCTTCCAGCCGGCCGCGACCAGCAGCTGAAACTGCTCGCTCCGGTGCGCGAGCGCTGTCGCAGTCGGCGCCACGTCGCTGATGGCGCCGCCGCAATGCTCCAGGACGATGCTCAGAAGAGCATTGGGCTTGACCTCGTTGATGAGCGCGTCAATGAACGCCGGGGTCAATTCCGCTACGTACCCACCCTTCAGATATTGGTTTTGGGTCGATAACGGTGGGCCGTCGAACTGGCGCTGGACCGCCACATAGTCCTGCAGGCGGATGCTGTCGGCGCGGGCCTTCACGCCGGTCCGCAGCGGCTGCAGCACCTTCTCGCCATCCTTCGGATCGCCGATGTAACACACGGAGAGCGTCAGGTCCCCGTCCGGACCTTCCGCGCCGCCCCAGGAAAATTCACCGGTCAGTTCCCGTGGAGCGCTGGCGGCGTAGTGGCTGTAGTACTCCAGGGCGTCGCGCGTTTGCGCCGGCGCGTAGGCGAGATCGCCCGCGAGTACTTTGGGTCCGACCTGGTGCAGCCGATACTCGAAGGAGCTGACGACGCCAAAATTCCCGCCGCCGCCGCGTATCGCCCAGAACAGATCGGGGTTCTCGCTCTGGCTCACACGCCGCATCTTGCCGTCGGCTGTCACCAGATCGGCCGACAGCAGGTTGTCGCAGGCCAGACCGTGGCGGCGGCCGAGCCAGCCATAGCCCCCGCCCA
>DASWFL010000378.1:0-1928 GCA_036394255.1 Steroidobacteraceae bacterium | reverse complement strand
TACCTCTTTGCGCGCTTCGACGAACGCTTTGACGGCGCCCCCACGCTGCTGATCCTCGACGAGGCGTGGCTGTTCCTTGACGATCCGGTGTTTGCGGCGCGCATCCGCCAGTGGCTCAAGACGCTGCGCAAGAAGAACGTCAGCGTCATCTTCGCCACGCAGAGCCTCGCCGACATCAAGGATTCGAGCATCGCGCCGGCCATCATCGAGAGCTGCGCAAGCCGCATCTTCCTGCCGAACCCGCAGGCGACCGAGCCGCAGATTCGCACGATCTACGAAGGCTTCGGCCTCAACAGCCGCCAGATCGAGATTGTCGCCACCGCGCAGCCCAAGCGCGACTACTACTACCAATCGCGTCTCGGCAATCGCCTGTTTGACCTCGACCTGGGCGCCGCGACGCTGGCCTTCGCGGGTGCTTCCACGCCGCAAGACCAGCGCGACATCGACGCGGTGCTTGCCGCTGCGCATTCCGATTCCTCTCCCTTCGCAGCCGCGTGGCTGCGCCACCGTGGCCTGCATTGGGCCGCCGACCTGCTGTCCTCGTTCCTGTCCACCCACCCCCAGGAGAACCCATCATGAAAAAGCGTCTTCTCGCCGCCGCCGTCGCGGCCATGCTTTGCACCGCTACCGCCGTGCAGGCGCAATGGGTCGTGATCGACCCCACGAACCTCGTGCAGAACACGCTGACCGCGATCCGCACGCTGGAGCAGATCAACAACCAGATCAAGCAGCTCCAGAACGAGGCGCAGATGCTCATCAACCAGGCGCGCAACCTGGCCAGCCTGCCGTCCAGCGTGGTGGGCCAGTTGCGCGCCAATCTGGCGACCACCCAGCGGCTGATCGCGCAAGCCAAGGGCCTGGCCTATGACGTGACGAATCTGGATCGGGAGTTCCAGCGCCTGTATCCCGAGCAATACGCCGCCACCGTGAGCGGCGACCAGATGTACCGCGATACGCAGGAACGCTGGAAGAACACGCTCAATGGTTTGCAGACCACCATGCAGATGCAGGCCCAGGCCTCACAGAACCTGAGCGACGACGAAGGCGTGCTGGCCGACCTCGTGGGCAAGAGCCAATCGGCAGTGGGTGCCTTGCAGGCGATGCAGGCCATGAACCAGCTCTTGGCCCTGCAAGCCAAGCAGTCCATCCAGACGCAGCGCCTGAGCATCACCCAGGATCGCGCTGCGTCGCTGGAACTGGCACGGCAGGCCGCTGCTGTGGAGCGTGGCCGCGAGGTGAATCGGCGCTTCCTGGGCGAAGGCACGCCGTACACACCGCAGTCCGTCGATTTCTACGGCCGGTGACGGGTGCTGTCATGACCCGCGTGCCTGCTCTCTGCGGTTTCGTGCTCCTGCTGGCCGGCTGCGGCCAGCAGGAGGGGCCTTCGGTCGATGCGCTCTCGGCAGATCCGTCGCGGCTGCACTTGCTCAAGGAGCAATGCCGCGCGGGCCAGCTCGACGACGCGTCTTGCGCGCAGGTGGCCCAGGCCGATTTGCGCCGCTTTCTCTCCGGCAAGACCGGGCCAGATGAGTACCAGACGCTGGCCGATCTGCCGCCGATTCCGCCCAGCTTCGATGAACCCGCAGAGGACAGCAATGCGGTGGCCACGGCCTCGCCTGTGCAGGAGGACTCGCCATGAATGACATTTCGGTCATCGACCATTTTCTCGATGTCTTTTCGCGCTACATCGACTCGGGCTTCGGCCTGCTGCACGGCGAGGTCGCATTCCTCACGGCCACGCTGATCGTCATCGACATGACGCTCGCCGGGCTGTTCTGGGCGATGGGGCACGCGACCGGCCAGGGCGAGGACGTGATTGCCAAGCTGATCCGCAAGGTGCTGTACGTCGGTGCCTTCGCCTACATCATCGGCAACTTCAACATGCTGGCCGGTGTCCTGTTCCGCTCCTTCGCGGGTCTTGGCCTGAC
>DASWFL010000377.1:0-10784 GCA_036394255.1 Steroidobacteraceae bacterium | reverse complement strand
CCATACCCCGCGCGGTAAGGTGCTGGGCGGCTCCTCTTCCATCAACGGCCTGGTGTACGTGCGCGGCAATCCCCTGGACTTCGAGCGCTGGGAGGAGGAGGGCGCGCACGACTGGGGCTACCGCCACGTGCTGCCGTATTTTCGCCGCGCCGAGCATCGCGCCCTGGGAGGCGACCCGTATCGCGGCGACAGCGGGCCGCTCTCGACCCGCTATGGCACGGTCAGCAATCCCTTGCACGCGGCCTGGCTCGAAGCCGCGAAGCAGGCGGGCTATCCGCTGAGCGCGGACGTCAACGGCTTCCAGCAGGAAGGTTTTGGCCGCATGGACATGACCGTCGGCGGCGGGATTCGCGCGAGCGCCGCCAACGCCTATCTGCGTCCGGCCATGCACCGCCACAATCTGCAGGTCCACACCCACGCCCTCGCGACCCGGGTCAGCTTCGAAGCGCGCCGTGCCAGTGGCGTCAAGTATCTGCGCGGTTCGCAGCCTTGGCGCGCGCAGGCGCGGCGCGAAGTCATCGTGTGCGCGGGCTCGATCAATTCACCGCAATTGCTCAAGCTCTCCGGGATTGGGGCCGGTGCCGAGCTGGCCGCCCTCGGCATCGAGGCGCTCCATGACCTGCCCGGAGTCGGGGAGAACCTGCAGGACCATCTCGAGTTTTATTTCCAGGTGGCCTGCCGTGAGCCGATCACCCTGTATTCATCCATGAAGCCGCTGGCGAAGCTCGGCATCGGGCTGCGCTGGCTGCTGTTCAAGGACGGGCTGGGCGCGACCAATCATTTCGAGACCTGTGGCTTCATCCGCAGCCGGGCCGGGATTCGCTTTCCGGACGTCCAGTTCCATTTCCTGCCGGTGGCCGTGAGCTACGACGGCTCGGCGAAAGCCCATGAACATGGCTTTCAGGCGCACGTCGGGCCGATGCACTCGAAGAGCCGCGGCTGGGTGCGGCTGGCATCGCGGGAGGCAAGGGAAGCGCCAAAGATTCTCTTCAACTACATGAGCCACGAAGACGACTGGCTCGAGATGCGCCTGTGCGTGCGCCTGGCCCGCGAGCTGTTCGCGCAGCCCGCCTTCGATCGCTTTCGCGGGCGTGAGCTCCAGCCCGGTGCCGCCGTGCAGAGCGATGCGGCGATCGACGAGTTCATTCGTGCGAAGGTCGAGAGCGCCTATCACCCCTCCTGCACCTGCAGGATGGGCCGCGCGGGAGACCCCCTGGCGGTCGTCGATTCCGAAGGCCGCGTGTTCGGCGTCGAAAGACTGCGCGTTGCCGACTCCTCGATCATGCCGTCGATCACCAACGGCAATTTGAACGCGCCGACCATCATGCTCGCCGAGAAACTGGCCGACCACATCAGGGGCCGGCCTCTGTTGCCCGCATCCACGGCACCGTTTTTTGAATCCGCCGACTGGCGGACGCAGCAACGCTAGGACGGGGCGCCGGCGGGGGCTGACTGCCGGTGCCGGTCCAGGGCCGCCACGATCTGCGCCGAACCGCACACACCCGCAAGCCCGCCAACGCCTACCACCAGGACCGGAAGACTGCTCGAGCGATGAAGCGCGAGTACGGCCTGCAGCGAACAGCCCGGCGGCACCCACATCAGCCGTGGCGCGCCGTTCGCCGACTCAACCGCGTCGAGCGCCACGATTTCCAGCGCCACGCCATCCCGCCAGGCGAGCGGCGCCTGTCCGGGCGGGCCGGTCTGCAGCTTCAGGCGCCGCTCCGCATCGAGCCAGATCCAGGATTGCTCGCGGTGCAGTTCGGCTAACGGCTGCATGACCATCTCGGCGGTGAGCACGGTGAGCGGGTTCATGTGCCGGACAAAGGCGGCCACGTAGTCGTTGCAGGGCCGGGTCACGATGTCGCTGACCGTACCGGTCTGGACGATCCGGCCGCCGTCGAGTATCGAGACCTGGTTGCCGAGCCGCAGCGCCTCATTCATGTCGTGGGTCACGAACAGGATGGTCTTGTGCACGCGCGCCTGGAGCGAGAGCAGTTCGTCCTGCAGTCGCGAGCGGATGAGCGGATCGAGCGCCGAGAAGGGCTCATCCATCAGCAGGATGTCGGCATCGGTGGCGAAGGCGCGCGCCAGCCCGACACGTTGCTGCATGCCGCCGGATAATTCGGCCACCGGGCGGTCCGCCCAGTACGACAGCCCGACGAGGTCGAGCTTTTCATCGACGAGCTGCCGCTGGCGCTCGCGCGAGTCCCCGCGCAGCTCGAGGCCGAGGCCGACATTGGCGCGCACACTGCGCCAGGGCAACAGCCCAAACTGCTGGAAAACCATGGCGATCCGGCGACGGCGCAGGCCGCGCAGCGTGCGCTCATCGCAGCTGGCGACGTTGACCAGCTCGCCGCCGTCCTGCAGCAGCACATCGCCGCTGGTGACCCGATTCAGGCCATTGGCCGCCCGCAGCAGCGTCGACTTGCCCGAACCGGACAACCCCACCAGCACGCAGATCTGGCCGGTCTCGACCCGCAGGCTGGCATCGAACACGCCGACGTTGACCCCGTATTGGCTGGCGATCTCCTCGCGCTTGGCGCCGTCGCGCAGCGCCTGCCCGGCCTTGCCCAGATGGCGCCGACTCGTGCGACTCTGCGTGAACAGGATGCTGACGTGCCGGAATTCGAGTGCTGCGCTCACGTGGCACCGTCGGCCGGCCGGCTCATGCGATCAATGATGATCGCGAGCAGCACGATGGCGAATCCGGCCTCGAAGCCCATGCCCACCTGCACCGTACCCAGGGCACGCACCACGGGCACGCCGAGGCCGCCCGCGCCCACGAGCGCGGCGATGACGACCATCGACAGGCTCAGCATGATGCACTGGGTGATGCCGGCCAGGATGTTCTTCCTGGCGCTCGGCAATTCGACCTTCCACAGCAATTGCCATGGCGTCGCGCCGAAGGCCTCACCCGCTTCGCGCAGGGCGATCGGTACCGTGGAGATCCCCAAGTGCGTGAGCCGGACCGGCGCTGGCAACGCAAAGATGATCGTCGAGATGAGGCCCGGAACGACGCCCAGGCCGAACAGCACCAGTGTCGGGATCAGGTAGACGAAGGTGGGCAGGGTCTGCATCAGATCGAGCACGGGCCGTAGCGCGGAGTGAAACCCTGGGCGGTGCGCGGCGAGGATACCGAGCGGCAGGCCGATGGCGGTCGCGATCAGAGTCGACAGTGCCACCAGCGACAAGGTCTCGAGCGTGGCCACCCAGTAACCCTGATTCAGGATGAACAGCAGGGCGAGCGCGACGAACAGCGTGAGCGCCCAGGAGCGGCGCAGCAGCCAGGCCAACAATGTGATGGCGGCAATCATGATGAGGGAGGGAACGTACAGCAGGAGTCGCGTCAGGCCATCGATCGCACCGCCTATGACGGTGGAAATCCCCTTGAAGAAACCGACGCCGTGCGCCTTCACGAACTCGACAGCGAGCGCCATTCGATCACCGAACGGAATCTTGTGGGCCGTAATCCAGGATTCGAGCGCCATACCGCCGACCGTACGTGCCACCGGATTGAGCGCCAGGGAGGCCGGCCGGCCATCGACGGTGCGCACCCCCGCGAGCCAGGCCGCCACCCTGTGCGGGTGCAGCCGCAACCAGGCCGTCGCCGCAACGTCCGGCGATTCCTTGCGGTCGAGAATGCGGCCCATGATCTCGTTTTCTTCGTCCACGCTGAAGCTGAGGTTTTGCAGCAGGCGTCCCAGGTTCGGGCAATCCCGGACGTAACCGGCGCGCGTATTGGTGTAGACGGTGGCGCCGCCGTAATTCGGTCCGAAGGTGGCGTCGCCGCCCGTCAGGTAGCGCATCTTGAAGCGCATGTTCATCGGGTGCGGCTGCCAGCCGAGGAACACGATCGGCCGCTCGTCGCGTACCGCGCGCTCAACCTCTGCCAGCATGCCCTGTTCGCTCGATTCGATGAGCTTGAAGCTGCCGAGCCCGTACAGGTTCTGCTTGATGATTTCGAGCAGATTGCGGTTGCCATCGTTGCCCGGTTCAATGCCGTAGATCGAGTTTTTCAGTACGCCCGCAAAGCGGCTGATGTCGGCGAAGTCATGCAGCCCCTGCGCATAGGTGTAGTCGGGCACGGCGAGCGTATAGCGTGCCCCGGTGAGGTTGGCACCGAGCACTTCGACCGAGCCGTCCGCGACGAATGACTTGCGATCGCCTTCCATCGAGGGCATCCAGTTGCCAAGGAACACGTCGATGTCCCTGTTCTTCATCGACGCGTAGGTGACCGGTACCGACAGCACGGTGATCTTCGGCAGGTAGCCGATCTGCTTGAGCAATTCCGCAAACACCGCGGTGGTGGAGGTGACATCCGTCCAGCCGATGTCTGACAGGCGCACGGTGGTGCAGCTGTCCGGGTCGCGCGCCAGGGCGGGTTCGTCGGCGCCCCGCGCGTCCTGCAGGGCCACCAGCGCCAGCAGGCAGAACGCTCCGAGCGCCGTGCGGCGCAGCGAATGAGACAGGGTGATCAAAGGCGCAGCGGCGCCGGCGACATCGGAACTCACGCCTCAATCATAGGCGCTATTGACCGCTCGCTCATCCCGCCCGCATGATGAAATTCTCCAGCGGTTCTGCAGGAGCAAATTCCTGACAGATGTTATACCTGAAGTATGAACTGTAACATTATGATTATACTTAAGTATAAGATCGGGTACGAGCAGGGCCGCGGAGTTGCGCCATGAGCGCGCGCGCGTTGGAATCGGAACAGGCGCTGCTGCGCAGCTACAACCCTGCGACCGGCGAGGAGCTCGCCTGCCTCGCGGTCCACACGGCCGCTGACGTCGACGCCGCCGTGCGCCGGGCGCAGGTAGCGCAACGCGAGTGGGCGGCGTTCACTGGAACGCAGCGTGGACGGATTCTGCGGCGCGCCGCGGATCAGCTGCGGACAAGGAACGATGAGCTCGCCGAACTCGAGACCCGCGATACCGGCAAGCCGATCCAGGAGACCTCCGTTGTCGACGTGACTTCGGGCGCCGACTGCCTCGAATATTTTGCCGGACTTGCCCCCGCCATCGCGGGCGAACATGTCGATCTCGGTCCAGGCGCGTTCGGCTATACGCGCCGCGAGCCCCTGGGAGTGGTGGCCGGCATCGGTGCGTGGAATTACCCGCTGCAGATCGCCTGCTGGAAATCCGCGCCGGCGCTCGCCTGCGGCAACGCCATGATCTTCAAGCCAGCGCACCTGACCCCGCTGACGGCGGCGGAGCTCGAGAAGATCATGCTCGAGGCGGGTGTGCCGCCGGGTGTCTTTCAGGTCGTGCAGGGCCACTCCGAAGTCGGGCGGGCGCTGACGCAGCATCCGGCGATACGCAAGATCTCGCTCACCGGTTCGGTGGAGACGGGCAGGGCCGTGATGCGGGATGCCGCCGCCTCGCTCAAGCAGGTCACGCTGGAGCTGGGTGGCAAATCACCGATCATCGTCTTTGCCGATGCGCCTCTCGACAACGCCGTCTCGGGGGCGCTGCTGGGAAATTTCTATTCGGCCGGTGAAGTGTGCTCAAACGGTACGCGGGTCTTTGTCGAGCGGCGTGTCGTGGCGGACTTCATGGAGCGCCTCGTGGCCCGCACCCGTGCCCTGCGCATTGGTGATCCGCTCGACCCGGCTACGCAGGTCGGCTCGCTGATCTCGCAGGCCCATCTGGACACGGTGCTCAAGTACATCGAAGTGGGGCGCGCCGAGGGCGCGCGCCTGGCAGTCGGCGGCCGGCGCGTGACGACGGGCGCCCTGGGCAAGGGGTTCTTTGTCGAGCCCGCCGTCTTCGATCTGTGCGGCGACGACATGCGCATCGTGCGGGAGGAAATATTCGGCCCCGTGATGTGCGTACTGGCCTTCGATGAGGAAGCCGAAGTCATCCGCCGCGCCAACGAGAGCGAGTTCGGACTGTCGGCCGGAGTCTTCACCTCCGACCTGACGCGTGCGCACCGTGTCATCGCGCAGCTCCAGGCTGGCACCTGCTGGATCAACCACTACAACGTGACGCCCATTGAACTGCCCTTCGGCGGCTACAAGTCCTCGGGTCTCGGGCGCGAGAACGGCCGTGCCGCAATCGAGCACTACACGCAGCTCAAGAGCGTCTACGTCGCCCTGCAGGATATCCAGGCTCCTTATTAGGTAAGCCTTACAAGGCATTGATTTGCCTGAGGACATGCGGGACGCCAGTGCGGTCTGCCGCCGGCGGCCACGGCTGGGGCTTGTGGCCATGGCCATGGCCACGGCTGTCGCGGTACGCTGTGGCAGCGCAACGGCGCGCCAGGAGTTTCCTTAATTGAGCGCAGATCCCAGCGTCCCAGGTGAAATGGCGGGCCGCCTCGTCGTCGGGCATTTCCTCCACGGCCAGCCGGTTATCGCGCCGGGCGCGCGCTGTGCGCCGGTCTTCAACCCGGCCCTGGGCCGTCCCGTGCGTGAAGTGGCGCTCGCCACTGCCGCTGACGTCGAGGCCGCCGTGCGCAGTGCGAAGTCCGCCCAGCCGGCCTGGGCGCGCACGCCGGCGCTGCAGCGGGCGCGGGTGCTGTTTCGTTTCAGGGAACTGCTCGGTGAACAGCGGGAGCTGCTGGCCCGCACGGTTTCCGAGGAGCACGGCAAGACGATCGCAGACGCCGACGGCGAAATCACGCGCGGCATGGAAGTCGTCGAGTTCGCCTGCGGCGCGCCGCAGCTGCTCAAAGGGGAGTTCAGCGAAGGCGTGGGGAGCGGTGTCGATACCTACGGGGTGCGCCAGCCGCTGGGCATCGCCGCCGGCATTACACCGTTCAATTTCCCGGTGATGGTGCCGATGTGGATGTTTCCCCTGGCGCTCGCCTGCGGCAATGCTTTCATCCTCAAGCCGTCGGAGCGCGATCCTTCCGCCTCGCTGTTGCTGGCGCAGCTGCTGAAGCGAGCCGGGCTCGCCGATGGCCTGTTCAACGTCGTGCAGGGCGACAAGGGAGCGGTCGACGCCATCCTGCAGCATCCGGGTATCGCCGCAGTGAGTTTCGTCGGCTCGACGCCGATCGCGCAGTACATCCAGTCGCAGGCCGTGCTGCACGGCAAGCGCGTGCAGGCACTCGGGGGTGCGAAGAATCATGCCGTGGTCATGCCCGACGCGGATCTGGATGCGGCGACCGAAGCGATCGTCGGCGCCGCCTACGGTTCGGCCGGCGAGCGCTGCATGGCCATATCGGTCGTGGTCGCGGTGGGCGAGGCCACGGCTGATGGCCTGATCGCGCGCCTGCGAAAGCGCGTCGCGGCGCTGAAGGTAGGCGCTCCGGAGGCAGCGGGCACGGACATGGGACCCCTGGTGACGGCCGAGGCGCGAACCCGCGTGCTCGGCTACGTGGAGTCCGGCCTGCAGGAGGGCGCGACGCTGTGCCTCGATGGGCGGGGCCTCAAGGTGGCGGAGCGCCAGAGTGGTTTCTACGTCGGCCCCTTTCTCTTTGATCACGTCCGGGCGGACATGAAGATCTATCGTGAGGAGATCTTCGGTCCGGTGCTGTCGGTCGTGCGTGTCGCGGACTACGCCGCGGCGCTTCGGCTGGTCAATACCCACGAACTCGCGAATGGCACGGCGGTATTCACGCAGAGCGGTGCGGCCGCGCGCGCCTTTGCACGCGAGGTCGAGGTCGGCATGGTCGGAATCAACGTGCCCATTCCAGTGCCGATGGCCTTCCACAGCTTCGGTGGCTGGCGCCGTTCGCTGTTCGGTGATCACCATATCTATGGCAGCGAGGGCGTGCGCTTCTACACACGGCTCAAGACCGTGACCGAGCGCTGGCCGGAAAACGCGGCCGTACGCGCCGACTTCTCGATTCCGACGATGAAATAGGGACAGTTCCCCAGCGGATCCTGCGGCTGCGCCGATGGACGGGTGTAGTCGGACCGTTGCGGCCCTGTTAAGGGAGTACAAGTTGAAAAGCAATATCGAGATCGCCCAGCAGGCGAAAATGCGCCCCATCGTGCAGCTGGCGAAGGAGCGGCTGGGAATCGCCGAGGAGCACCTGGAGCCCTACGGGCGCTTCAAGGCGAAGATCTCCCTGGACTATCTCCGTTCAGTGCCGGAGCGAGCCGACAGCAAGCTGGTACTGGTGACGGCCATCTCGCCGACTCCGGCCGGCGAGGGCAAGACCACCACGACGGTGGGACTGGGCGATGCGCTCAACCGCATCGGCAAGCGGGCCGTCATTTGCCTGCGCGAGCCCGCGCTGGGCCCGGTTTTCGGCATGAAGGGCGGCGCGGCCGGCGGCGGGTTTTCGCAGGTCGTGCCGATGGAAGACATCAACCTGCATTTCACCGGCGATTTCACCGCGATCGCACTGGCCAATAATCTGCTCGCGGCCCTCATCGACAATCATGTCTATCACGGCAATGCCCTGGGCTTCGATGTCCGGCGCATCACCTGGCGGCGCGTGCTGGATATCAATGATCGCGCCCTGCGTGCGATCACCGTCGGGCTGGGCGGCCCGGGCAACGGCTACCCGCGCCAGGACGGCTTCGACATCGTCGTGGCCTCGGAGGTCATGGCGATCTTCTGTCTCGCGACGAGTCTCGCCGATCTGAGGGAGCGTCTGGGCAAGATCGTGGTCGGCTACACGCGCGAACTGAAGCCGATTCGCGCGGCCGAACTGAAGGCGAACGGTGCACTCACGGTGCTGCTGAAGGACGCGCTGGCGCCCAATCTGGTGCAGACGCTCGAGAACAATCCGGCGCTGATCCACGGCGGGCCGTTCGCCAACATCGCGCACGGCTGCAATTCGGTCATCGCCACCGGCAGCGCGCTCAAGCTCGCCGAGTACGTCGTTACCGAAGCGGGATTCGGGGCCGACCTGGGAGCGGAGAAATTCATCGACATCAAGTGCCGTAAGTCCGGGCTGCGCCCTTCCGCCGTGGTCATCGTCGCGACGGTGCGTGCCCTGAAATACCACGGCGGCATCGAGGTGAAGGATCTGGCAACGGAGAATCTCCCGGCCCTGCGCAAGGGCTTCGTGAATCTCGCGCGCCATGTCGACAACGTGCGCGAACGCTTCGGCCTGCCCTGCGTCGTGTCGATCAATCACCGCGCCGAAGACACGGACGCCGAGCTCGGGGAACTGCAGGAGCACGTGGCGCACAAGGGCGTAAAACTGCTCATCGCCCGGCATTACTCCGAGGGCAGTGCCGGCGCGGTGGAGGTCGCGAAGGAAGTGGTACGACTGTGCGAGCAGCCCAGCAAGTTCCGTTTTCTCTACGAAGACTCGCTGCCGCTGTGGGAGAAGATGAAGGCGATCGCAACGCAGATCTACGGCGCCTCCGAGATCACGGCCGACGCGAGCATCCGGGCGCAGATCCGTGCGCTGCAGGACGGGGGCTACGGCCACTACCCGGTCTGCGTGGCGAAGACCCAGTACTCTTTTTCCACCGATGCGAAGCTGCGTGGTGCGCCGAGCGGGCATGTGGTGAATATCCGCGAAGTGCGGCTCGCGGCCGGTGCGGAGTTCATCGTCATGATCTGCGGGGACATCATGACCATGCCGGGTCTTCCGTCGACGCCGGCGGCCTGCGCGATCGATCTGGACGCGCAGGGCAATATCGTGGGGATGTTCTAGGGTATCCCGGCGGCGGCTTTCGCCCGCTGCGATGGCCCCGGTTGTCCACGCCTATGCAGGCCGTGCGTCGACTACCTCAGGTGTGATTCATGGCGTTACATGTAACGCGTTACATGTAACGGGTAGCGGGAATAGAGCCACGAGGTGACGCCGCTCCCGGCGCCTGGAGGATCGTGCCCGGGGCGTGCGCCGCCGGGTGCCATGGCCGGCCGGGTTGCATATCGTTTAACGATGTGTATAATATCGTTTTACGATATATCCGGAGACCACGCCATGACCCGCACCAGCTCCCAAGCCCTCGCAGTCGCCCGGCCAGTCATCAAGGGCCTGATAACCCTCAACGTGATCTATGCCCTCGGCCTCGCCGGGGCCCTGGTCTGGAGCTTTTTCATCCAGGGCTGGCCGGCGCGGCCGCTCGGCTTCGACATGACGCACGCGCACCCGCTCTTGGGGCAGGGACTGCGCGCGATCGTCGTCGTCGGCGTGGTCGGCGCGGCGATCGTGCACACGGTCCTGCGGCGTCTGCTGGCGATCGTCGATACCGTTCGCGTCGGCGACCCCTTCATCCTCGACAACGCCCGGCGCCTGGAAGCGATCGCCTGGCGCGTGCTGGCGCTCGAAGGGCTGCGCCTGATCGTCGCGGCGATCGCGGCTGTCGTGTGGGAGCGGGGGCGGATCGCTCCCTTCTCGTTCGCGCCCTGGCTCGCGGTGCTGCTGCTGTTCGTGCTCGCCGGCGTGTTCGCGCACGGTGCGCGCCTGCGCGCGGACCTCGAAGGCACGGTGTGACATGGCGATCCTGATCCGCCTCGACGAAAGGCTTTACGAGCGGCGCATGACGCTGACGGAACTCGCCGCGCGCGTCGACATCACGGTCGCCAACCTGTCGATCCTCAAGACCGGCAAGGCGAAGGCGATCCGCTTCTCCACGCTGGAGGCGATCTGCATCGCGCTCGACTGTCAGCCCGGCGAGCTGCTCGAATTTCGCCGGGAGGGTTAGAGCGAATCTCTGTGGCGGTTTGCTGACCGTGCGATGACGTCTGCAGCCCCTGCCCATACAGGCCGTGCATGGACTACCTGGGTTTTGATTTCAAGCGTTACATGTAACGCGTTACAGGCGGAGTTTCAGCGTTAGTTGAACACTTGAGTTTCAGCGTTAGTTGAACACTGAACGCTCGAATGGCAGTGGGCGGGGGAAATGGAGGGAGCCCGCAGGGCGAGCG
>DASWFL010000376.1:0-3058 GCA_036394255.1 Steroidobacteraceae bacterium | reverse complement strand
CACGAAAGTGTGGCTGACCAGACTGCCTTGTTTGACCGACCCGAAATTGTAGGCCTCATCCCGGACTTCCCCGCGCGGCAGTGGAGTCTGCGCGTGTGTCCACGCACAAGCCGAAAGCGCGGCGACCAACACTGCGATCAGCGTCGGGCCGCGGCGGCGCATGTGTACACCATTCATGAATGAAAAGGGGCCGGAGGCCGGCCCCTTGCGCGTCACTCGCTGCGATCTGTTACGGATAGAATCGAAGTTGCAGCAGGCGCAGACCCGAGTTGGAGTACTGCCAGAAGAAATCCTGCAGTAAGGGGTTAAAGAGGCTGACGGTTTCGCAGGTGACCACTCCGGCTATGTCGAAGCAGGCGTTGACCGTGGTCAACGCCGTGGTGACATCGTAGAAATTGGATTTACCCTTGGAGCGTGACAACACGGAGTTGTCCGTGGAGCACACGAGCGCACCGGTGTCGTCGTACGCGCACGTCGTTACGGTTGCCGAGCCACCAGGCTTGCCCAGCGCCCGTGCCCAGATCGTATAGGCCGCCGAATAGCTGCCTTCCGCGCATCCTGCGGCGGTCGGCACGGCCGTGTCGCAAGGAAGCTGAAATACTGCGCCCTGCTGTGAAATGATCGTCCCATCGCAGGCATGAGCCGCATCGAAGGCGTTGCCGTCGCAAACTGCAAACGGGCCTGGGGTTAAATAGATCTTGCTGTCAACCGAGGATCCCTTGGCGCCGAGGCCCACGAATATCGTGTGCCGATCCCAAAAGGTCATCGAAGCGGTCTTCGGATGCTCCACGCCGATGATATTGAGATTGTAGTGCGGGCCGCTGAGATTGATCCCACCGGCAAGCGTCGGGACCGCGACCGTAGTAGCAGCGAGTGCGGTCAGAAAGGACAGGATGTTTAAACGTCTCATCAGAACCTCCCGCGTGGCTTTGTGAGCCAGCGCGCGGAAGCCTAATCGCCGCTGTGGGCGTGGACCAATTGTCTGCAGTGCCCGACAGCAGCAAAGCGTTTGCAACACGACATATCCTCTTACGCCATCGACGCGGATATCGCAGCCGCCGCGCGATCGCCGGCGCCGTTAATCCGGCACCGCTCCGCCCGATCTCACGTCACCCAGCCGAACAGCGCCAGCGACTTCACCACCGTGCGCCAGATGCCCCAGCCCAGCGCGGCCGCGATCGCAAGCCACGCGCACGCCACGAGCCAGCGCGGTGTCGGCGCGCTCGAATGACCCGGGATATGTTGCGTGTGTTGCGCGCTTTCGTGCGCCAGCGTGCGCTCGCGCGCCAGCTCCGCCTCGCTCATGAACTTCCCGGGTGATACCGGCCGCACCAGGAGATTGCACAACAGGCCACCGGCGAGGAAGGTCGCCAGGATATACATCGTTATGTTGTATACCTGGTCCGGCGCCACGCCCCGGGCGAGCTGTGCCTCGCGGATGTAATTCACCACGACGGGACCGAGAATGCCCGCCACCGACCAGGCCGTGAGGATCCGGCCGTGGATTGCACCCACGTGCTGGGTGCCGAACAGGTCGGCCAGGTAAGCCGGGATGGTGGCGAAGCCGCCACCGTACATGGTCAGGATCAAGCCGAAGATCAGCACGAACAGCGCCACGTGGCCGCCAGCGCCGGCGAGGGGGGCGGATGCATAGAGCGCAATGCCCAGCACGAAGAACACATGGTAGGTACGGCGGCGGCCAATGTAGTCCGACAGCGACGCCCAGAAGATGCGCCCGGCAATGTTGAACAGCGACAGCAGGCCTGCGAACGCAGCGCCGATGGTTGCCGCCTGCGCCTTTGCGTCGGGGCCAAGTGCCGCAAGCGGCTCACCGCCGCCGAGCAGGCGGCCGCCAAAGACTTCCTGCAACATCGGGGAGGCCATACCGAGCACTCCGATGCCGGCGCTGACGTTCAGGCACAGCACGCCCCACAGCAGCCAGAACTGCGGCGTCGTGATCGCCCGGTCCACATGCACGTGGTAAACGGTCGAAAGCCGGCGCGCGTCGGGCACTGGCGGTTTCCAGCCCTGCGGGGCCCACCCGGCCGGCGGCACGCGGTAGCCAAAGGCGCCGAGCATCATCGCCACGAAGTACAGCGCCGCCAGCACCAGGAAGCACTGCCACACGCCGGCGCCAGCCGGGCCCGCGAAATGCTTCATGAGCAGGTCGGCTAGCGGCGATCCGATCATCGCACCGCCGCCGAAGCCCATGATCGCCATGCCGGTGGCCATGCCACGCCGGTCCGGGAACCACTTGACCAGCGTCGACACCGGTGAGATGTAGCCCAGGCCCAGCCCGATGCCGCCGATCACGCCCGCGCCCAGCCAGAGGAGCCACAACTGATGTGCGTGCACGCCGAGCGCGGCGAGCGCGAGCCCCCCGGCCCAGCAGCATGCGGCGACCACGCCTGCCTTGCGCGGGCCGGCGGTCTCGAGCCAGTGGCCGAACAGGGCGGCGGACGAGCCCAGGAAGACGAAGAACAGCGTGTAGGTCCAGCCCAGCATCGACACCGGCCAGTCGCAGGCGGTGGTGGTGAGCAGAGCCAGTACGCCGGTTCCGGCCGGGCAGGCGAGCACCTTGTCGAGGCCCTGCGCGGCGCCGACCGCGCGCGCGAGCGGCAGCCAGAACACTGAAAATCCGTAGGCCATGCCGATGCACAGGTGGATCGCGAGCGCCGCCGGCGGGATGAGCCAGCGGTTGAAACCGGGCGCGGCAACGATGCGCGCCTTGTCGAGCAGTCCCGGCGTTTCGGACATTGGACCTCCCTCGCCCGATCGCGATTTAATTCCCCACGCGGCGGTCCGCGGCCCGCGCCTGGTCGCGCAGCAGGTGATTGCGCTCGGGCCCGATGCCGCAGCAACGGCCGATGATACTCGCGCCGTGCGCAACCCGCTCCCAAGCGGTAAGTCGCCGGTTTGACACCGGCCGGGGGCGCGAGAAGATCTCATTAATCAATACGTTGAAAATCACACTAAAATTGGTCTGATGCAATGGCTCGATCGTGCGACGCCGGTGCGGCCGGCAAGATGATAACGACGGAACCCCGTCCGCGACGGC
>DASWFL010000375.1:0-7184 GCA_036394255.1 Steroidobacteraceae bacterium | reverse complement strand
GCGCGTGCTTTCTTCGGCGCCATTGTGGCCGCCGAGTATGTGCTGGGCCTGCTGCCGCGCGGCACGCACGAGTATGCGCGGTTCCTGCCGCCCGCCGAGCTGGCCCGCGCGGCCCGCGGTGCCGGTCTGGAGCTGCGCGAGATCAGCGGCCTGGCGTACGACCCGCTCGCGCATACCGCGCGTCTGGTTCCGGACACCGCGATCAACTATCTCGCTTTTTTCAGCCGCCCCCTGGATTCGCCATGACAGCCTGGCGGGCGCGAGCGGCGCTCTTCGACCTGGATGGGACGCTGCTCGACACCGCGCCTGACCTGGCCGCAGCGCTGAATGCGCTGCTGCGCGAGGAGCAGCGGCCGGCACTGGAGCTGGCAGCGATCCGCCCACACGTGTCCAGCGGCGCGGTGGCCGTGGTGCGCGTCGGGTTTCCGGGCGTCAGCGGTGAGCACTTCGAGCGCCTGCGCCATCGCTTTCTCGCACTCTACGGAGCGGCGGTGTGTGTGCACACCCGATTGTTTCCGGGTTTCGAGGCCGTACTCGCGACGCTCGAGGCACAAGGGCTCCCGTGGGGAATCGTGACCAACAAGGCGCGGTGGCTGACCGAGCCCCTGCTGATTGACCTGGGATTGCACTCGCGCGCGGCCTGCGTCCTGAGCGGCGATACGCTGCCGGAACGCAAGCCGCACCCGCGACCCCTGCTGGTGGCGGCCGAGCGGATCGGCGTGGCCCCGGCCGACTGCGTGTTCGTCGGCGATGCGCTGCGCGACGTGCAGGCCGCGCGCGCGGCGGGCATGGTGCCGCTGGCGGTGCGCTTCGGTTATCTGGACCCCGCCGACCACCCCGAAGCCTGGCCGGTCGCCGCCTGGCTGGAGACGCCCGCGGACCTGCTGCCCTGGCTGCATCTGCAGGGCCAGCGGACGCAACCGGGCCGCCCGATCGGGGTTTCGCCATGAGTCCGGGCTGGCTGCTCGCGACGGCCGGCCTCGCGGCCGCCGCCGGACTCGCGCTGCTGGCCTGGCTGCTCGCCCGGCGCCAGCGCACGGCACTGGCCGCCGCGCAGGTCCAGCTGGGTGCCGCCGTCGCGGAACTCGCCAACACCGCGCTGCGCAACAACACCGACATGTTCCTGAAACTGGCGCGCGAATCCTTTGCGCGCGAGCAGACCGCGGCGGAAGCGACGCTGCGCGAGCGCGAGGCCGCGCTCGGGCAGCTGGTGGAACCGCTCGCCAAGGCACTGGAGAAAACCGAGCAGCAGCTGGTCGGCCTGGAACGCGAGCGTCGCGATGCCTACAGCAGCCTGCGCACGCAGATTGAACAGCTGACGCTGGGACAAAGTGCGCTACAGCGCGAGACACGCAATCTCGTCGGGGCGCTGCGTCGGCCCGAGGTGCGCGGCCGCTGGGGCGAGCTGACCCTGCGCCGCGTCGTCGAAGTCGCGGGCATGTCCGAGTACTGCGATTTCTCCGAACAGGCCACGGTGCCGGGTGTGGCCGGGCCGATGCGCCCGGATCTGGTGGTGCGCATGCCCGAAGGGCGTGAGCTGGTCGTCGATGCCAAGACGCCCCTCGATGCCTACCTGGACGCCATTGACGCCACCAGCGATGAGGCGCGGGCCGCGGCCCTGAGCCGCCACGCGCAGCAGCTCGAGGCCCGGGTGCGCGAGCTGGCGAGCAAGGCCTACTGGAGCCAATTCAAGAAAAGCCCGGAGTTTGCCGTATTGTTCCTGCCGGGCGACCAGTTCCTGAGCGCCGCGCTGACGGAGCGGCCCGAGCTGCTCGAAAATGCCATGCGCCAGGGCATCGTGCTCGCCACGCCGGCCACGCTGATCGCACTGTTCAAGGCCGTGGCCTACGGCTGGCGCCAGTCGGTGGTGGCCGAAAATGCCGCGCGGATCCTCGAGCTGGGCCAGGATCTGCATCGGCGCCTGGCCAGCTTCGTCGGCCATCTCGATCGGACCGGCCAGCGCCTGGGCCAGGCGGTCGATGCCTACAACAGCGCGGTCGGCTCACTGGAACGCCAGGTCATGCCGCAGGCGCGCCGCTTCACCGACCTGGGCGCCATCAGCGCGGAGCCCTTGCCCGAGCTGGCGCCCGTGGATCGCCTGGCGCGCAGCGTCAACCTGCATCCGGACGATCAGGTGCCGGGGAGCGAATGAGCGGCGCCCCCACGCTGGATGAGACCGCCGTCCGCCAATACCTCGCGCCACCGGGCTTGCTGGCCGGCCGCGTCATCGCCGTCACCGGCGCCGGTGATGGAGTGGGTCGCGCGGTGGCGCTGGCCGCCGCCGAGCGCGGCGCGCAGCTGGTGCTGGTCGGGCGCAACGTGAAACGGCTTGAAGCGGTGCACGCACAGATCAGCGCCGCCCGTGCCGCCGGCTCCGCCGTGGGCGGCGAAGCGAGCATTGCGCCACTCGATCTGGAACGCGCGCTCGCGGCCGACTACGACACGCTGGCCGCGGCGCTGAGCGCGCGCTACGGCCGTCTCGACGGCCTGGTGCACTGTGCCGCGGAGCTCGGGGCGCTCGCCCCGCTCGAACACTACGACATGCTGACCTGGTGCCGCGTGCTGCACGTGAACCTGACGGCGGCCTTCGCACTCACCCAGGTGCTGCTTCCGGCACTGCGCGCCTCGAAGGATGCCTCCGTGATTTTCAGCTCCAGCAGCGTCGGCCGGCGCGGGCGCGCCCACTGGGGTGCCTATGCGGTCTCGAAATTCGGACTCGAAGGGCTGGCGCAGGTGCTGGCTGATGAGCTCGAGGGCATTTCCGCGGTGCGGGCCAATGCGGTCAATCCCGGCCCCGCGCGCACCCGCCTGCGGCGCCAGGCCTTCCCGGCCGAGAACACGGCCCACATCCCGGAACCTGCGGCCCTGGTGCAACCCTACCTGTGGTTGCTCGGACCGGACAGTCGCGGTGTCAGCGGGCGGAGCCTGGATTGTCAGCCGCTGAGCTCAGCGCTCCAGCGGGCCTGAGGAGCGAGTCGATCTCCGCGGGCAGCAACTCCCGCCAGCGCCCGCGCGGCATGCTGCGCTCGAGCTGCAGAGGACCCAGCTTTACACGCATGAGGCGGCTGACCACCACGGCCTGGCGCTCGAGCAGCTGCCGCAGATCATTGCCGCTCGCGCCGATCGTCTCGATCTGGTACCAGCGATTGCTGCCGCTCCCGCCGGCCTCATCGATGCGGATCACCCGCAGGGCCGTGCCCCGATCGAGCTGACCGCCTAGGATGCCTGCCCGCTGCACGGCGCTGAGTTCCCCGCGTGAGCGCAGGCTGTAGGCCACGGGCTGCGCTCGCACGGCGCGCTGCAGGCGCGTGGCCAGGGCACCGTCCGCCGTCAACAACTCCAGCCCGCCGTCCACCTGCGGCAGCGGACTGATGCTCAGGAAGCGCGCCCCGCTGCGGCGCGGCAGCTGTGCCGCGAAGGAATCGGGTTGGGCGGGCGTGGCCAGCAGCGGCAGACCCGGCGATCGGTGACAGAGCAGCACCGGCAGCTCCCGCGCCGCGTGGGCCTGGCGGATCAGCCGGCCATCGAGCCGCAGCTGATCGCTGGCATCCACCCGATCGCCCAGCACCGCAGCACGGCCATTGATCGAGAGGCGGCCGGCGCGAATCCACTGTTCCGCCTCGCGGCGCGAGGCTAGCCCTAAGCGGGACAGGAGCTTCTGCAGGCGCTCGGGCTCCTGCGCGTGCGCCATGCCGGTGTCAGTCTTCAGTGGCGGCGCCGGCGGCCACGAGGCCCGGCGCAGCGGCCGGCGACTGCGTTGCCAGCGCGGGCTCCTCGTCCAGGTCGCCCGCATCGTCCGCGAACAGCGCAGGATCGGGCGGCGCGTCCGGGTCGCTCTCACCTTCCGCGCCCACCGGCAGCACCAGCTGTGGATTGATCTCGGCCAGCCCGCGCAGCTCCGCGAGCGGTGGCAGCTCGTCCACGGTGCGCAGCCCGAAGTAGTCGAGAAATTCACGCGTCGTGCCCAGCAATTCCGGCCGCCCCGGCACTTCCCGGTGCCCCACGACACGCACCCAGCCCCGCTCCAGGAGCGTGCGGATGATGTCCGAATTCACCGCCACGCCGCGCACGGCTTCGATCTCGGCCCGCGTGATGGGCTGGCGGTAGGCGATCAGCGCCAGGGTCTCGAGCAGCGCGCGCGAATAACGCTGCGGCCGCTCGGGCCAGAGACGCGACACCTCGGAGGCGAACTCGCGCCGCACCTGGATGCGCACACCGCTGGCCGTTTCCTTCAGCTCGAGCGCGCGCCCGGCATATTCCTTCTCCAGCGCGGCAAGACTGGCGCGGATCGCCGCCGTACCGGGCCGGGCGTGCTCGCCGAACAGCGCCGCCAGTTCCTCGAGCCCGAGCGAGCGCCCGGCCGCGAGCAGGCCTGCTTCCACCACGTTCCTGATGTATTGCTCGTTCATGATCGACTCGGGGGCTGCGACAGGATTTCGCCCGCATCGGGCACGATCTGCAGTGTAGGGGCCGGCGTGGCACGGCGCACGTGGAGCGGTGCCAGGGCCTCGGTCTGCACGATCTCGATCAGCCCTTCGCGCAGCAGCTCCAGTATGGCCACGAAGGAGACCGTGACACCTATGCGGCCTTCGGCTGGAGTGAACAGGCGCACGAAACCGACGAAGTCCCCCGGCTCCAGCGCCGCCAGTATGCTGCTCATGCGCTCGCGCACCGACAGCGCCTCGCGCTGAACGTGGAGGTGCGCGAACATCTGGGCGCGCGTCGCCACCTCGCGGAAGGCCAGCAGCATCTCGCGCAGCGTCACCTGGGGCAGCACCCGCGCGACCGGCCGCTCGCGTAACTCGGCGCTGGCCTGGAACACGTCCCGACCGAGGCGCACCAGCTGATCGACGTCGCTCGCCGCACGCTTGAAGCGTTCGTATTCCTGCAGGCGGCGCACCAGCTCGGCGCGCGGATCGGCCTCTCCGTCGGCGCTGTCGGCGGCACGCGGCAGCAGCATCCGCGACTTGATCTCCGCGAGCGTGGCGGCCATCAGCAGATATTCGCCGGCCAGCTCGAGCTGCAGATCCTGCATCAGTTCGATGTAACGCATGTACTGGCGCGTGATCTCGGCAATCGGAATATCCAGGACGTCAAGATTCTGGCGGCGGATCAGGTACAGCAGCAGATCGAGGGGCCCTTCGAAGGCCTCCAGAAACACCTCGAGCGCCTGCGGCGGGATATACAGATCGCGCGGCATCTGCGTCACCGGCTCGCCATTGACGATGGCGAAGGGCATCTCCGCCTGCTCGGGCGGCGCCGGCAGGGGCAGCGCCGGTGGCGGATTGGAGACGACGACTTTCAGATCGGGTTTCATGCTCGTGAGTGCTATTCGGCGCGCAGGTGCATGGCACGGCGCACATCGTCCAGCGTGTGACGCGCCGTCTCGCGCGCCTTCTCCGCCCCCTGCGCCACCAGGTTCTTCACCAGATCGGGATTGTCCTCGTAGTCCTTCGCCCGCTCGCGCATGCCGTTCACTTCGGCCACCACCTTTTCAATCAGCGGCTGCTTGCACTCCAGGCAGCCGATGCCGGCACTGCGGCAGCCGGCGCTGGCCCAGCTGCGGGTGGCCTCGTCGGAGTAGATCCGGTGCAGGTCGAAGACCGGGCAGATATCCGGGTTGCCCGGATCGGTGCGGCGCACACGCGCCGGATCGGTCTGCATGGCCTTGAGCTTGCGCACGACGCTGTCCGGATCCTCGCGCAGTCCGATCGTATTGCCATAGGACTTTGACATCTTGCGTCCATCCAGCCCGGGCACCTTGGGCGTCGCGGTCAGCAGCACACCCGGTTCCGGCAGGATACTGACGCTGGTGCCTTCCAGATAGCCCAGCAGGCGTTCCCGATCGGCGACGGTAATGCGGGTGTTGCCACTGACCAGGTTGCGCGCCCGCTCCAGCGCGCCGGCGTCGCCCTTTTCCTGGAACTGTTTGCGCAGCTGCCGGTACAGCGTGATGTTGCGCCCGCCCAGCTCCTTGATCGCGCGCTCCGCCCGCGCCTCGAAATCCGGTTCCTGCCCGTAGAGGTGATTGAACCGCCGGGCGATCTCGCGCGTGATCTCGACGTGCGCCACCTGGTCCTCTCCGACCGGCACGAAGGCCGGGCGATACAGCAGGATATCGGCACTCTGCAGCAGCGGGTAGCCCAGGAACCCGAAGGTCGCCAGGTCCTTCTCGCGCAGCTGTTCCTGCTGATCCTTGTAGCTGGGCACGCGCTCGAGCCAGCCGAGCGGCGTGATCATCGACAGCAGCAGATTCAGTTCCGCGTGCTCCGGCACGTGGGACTGCACAAACAGCGTGGCGACGCCCGCGTTCAGCCCCGCGCTGAGCCAATCGACCACCATCTCGTGGATCATGGACTGCAGATTCGCGGTGTTGTCGTAGTCGGTGGTCAGGGCGTGCCAGTCCGCGACGAAGAAGTAGCACTCGTACTGGTATTGGAGATCGACCCAGTTGCGCAACGCACCGTGGTAGTTTCCCAGGTGCAGCTGGCCAGTCGGGCGCATTCCGGACAGCACGCGCCTGGCTTGCGGAGCAGAACTGATCAAGGCTGAATCCGGGCAGGCCGTCAGTGGCGAAGCCGGCATTATACGGACCGCGCTCCCGCCCGTCTCAGCCGCCCACGCCGGGCAGGCGCGCCCGGCCCTGCCGCAGGATCACCGGCGGCGACACCGCCAGGTCAACCACGGTCGTGGGTTCCAGGCCGCAATTTCCCGAATCGAGCACGGCGTCGATCTCATGCTCGAGGCGGATGCGGATCTCCCGTCCGTCCGTGAGCGGCACGGCCTCGCCCGGCAGCAGCAGGGTCGAACTCATGATCGGTTCACCGAGCTCCGCGAGCAGGAGCCGGGGCACCTGGTGGTCCGGGATCCGGATGCCGATCGTGTGGCGCTGCGCGTGCTGCAATCGACGCGGCGTCTCGCGGGTCGCAGGCAGCAGGAAAGTGAACGGGCCCGGTGTCGCGGCCTTCAGGAGGCGGAACTGCCAGGTCTCGATGCGCGCGTAGCGGGCAATTTCCGCCAGATCACGGCAGACCAGGGTGAAGTGATGGTGGCGGTCCGCGGCCCGCAGGCGGCGGATCCGCTCGAGCGCCGGGGCGTCGCCGATATGGCAGCCGAGCGCGTAGCAGCTGTCCGTCGGATAGGCGATCAGCCCGCCGCTGCGCAGGATCTGCACCGCCTGGCGG
>DASWFL010000374.1:0-3645 GCA_036394255.1 Steroidobacteraceae bacterium | reverse complement strand
CCCCGCCGCAGTGCGCGCGCCGGCGGCGCGTTGCAACGGCAACAGCTCCTGGGCCGAGACCGGTGAAGTCCGGATTCCCAGGCGCGCCATGGCGGCAGCCTGCGCGCGCGTGCTGGCGAGGCTGCGCGCGCCGAGGGCGATCTCATAGTGCCCGTGGCAACGCAGCAGCTCCGGCCGGTTGATCTCCTGCAGCCAGCGTGCCCAGGTCGACGCTGCCGGCAGCACCAAGGGCGCGAGAGCGGCGGTGTTCTGCGTGCGGCGGAATGCGGCCGCTGCAAAACGCGCTATCCACGGCAGCATGTGCAGCGCCCGGTGCGGTGGCAGGTCCACTGGTCCGCCGAAGCGAGCCAGCATGCGCCAGAAACCGAACAGCAGCGCCGGAGAGGGCAGGGGCTGCGCCAGTTCGGCCGCGATGTGACCAACGTTGCCAAAACTCCCGCCGGCCGTGCCGGGCTCGGCGCGGTCCAGCAGCAACACGCGGCGCCCCTCGCGCGCCAGGGCCAGCGCTACCGCCGCGCCGATGATCCCGGAACCGATCACGGCAATGGTGTCTTGCTGCCCCACACCGATAACGTATACGATCTACGATCCTGCAATCAATGCCGCCCTGCTCAGGATCTCATGCAGCGCTCCTTGCCATGCACCTGGTCGGGTGTCTTTCCGGCCGCTACCACCCAGTTTGACGCCGCGCTTGCGCTCGATCTGCCCGCCACGCAACGCGTGCAGGCCGCCCTGATTGATGATGGCGTTCACGGGCTCGTCCTGATGGGTACGGTAGGTGAGGGCAATTCACTGAGCGCCGCGGAGAAGCGCGACTTGCTCGCCGCCGCGGTCGAGGTCAGTGCCGGCAAGGTCCCGGTCATCGCCGGAGTGTCCGAGTTCACCACTGCCGCCGCCGTGGAATTCGCGCGCGATGCCGAGCGGCTCGGCGCCGACGGACTCATGCTGTTGCCGGCGATGGTTTACGTCCCCACGGCGCCGGAACTCGAATTTCACTTCAGGACGGTGGCGGCCGCGACCGCTCTGCCTATCATGCTGTACAACAACCCGCCTTCCTACCGCGTCAATATCGACCTGCCCACGCTCCGGCGATTGGCGGAATTGCCCAACATCGTGGCCATCAAGGAATCGGCGCCCGATTCGCGCCGCTTTACGGACATCTACAATGCGGTTGGCGAGCGTTTTGTGTTGTTTGCGGGACTCGACGACTTCGCCTACGAGGGATTGGCGCTGGGCGCCAGAGGCTGGGTGTCCGGCCTGACCAACGCGTTTCCGGTGGAGTCGTTGCTGCTGTATGAGGCCCTGAAGGCCGGCGATCTGCCGCGGGCTCGCCGCATCTACCGCTGGTTCATGCCGCTGCTGCACCTGGACGCGGAGCACGACCTGGTGCAGTCCATCAAGCTGGCCGAACAGCTCATGGGACGCGGCTCAGAGCGGGTGCGGCCGCCCCGCTTGCCGCTCTGCGGCGAGCGGCGCGATGAGGTCGTGGCGATCGTCGAAGCCGCCCGGGATTCGCGGCCGCACTGATGCAAGCGATCCGAGTCGTCGATTCGCATACCGCCGGCGAGCCCACTCGCCTGGTGCTCGAGGGCGGCCCCGACCTGGGCACGGGGCCGCTGGCCGAGCGGGTGCAGCGATTTCGGAGCGCATTCGATCCCTACCGATCGGCGATCGTGAACGAACCGCGCGGCTCCGATCCGCTCGTCGGCGCCCTGCTGGTGCAGCCGCATCGACCTGACTGCCAGATCGGGGTCGTCTTTTTCAACAACGTGGGTTATCTCGGCATGTGCGGGCACGGGATCATCGGCCTGGTCGCATCGCTGCACCACACCGGCGCGCTGGCCCCGGGGACCTTCAGCATCGACACGCCGGTTGGACCCGTCGCAGCCCGCCTGCATCCGGACGGCACGGTGAGCGTCACCAATGTCGTGAGCTACCGGACCGCTCGCCGGCAACCCATTGACGTGCCCGGGATCGGCACCGTCGTGGGTGACGTCGCCTGGGGCGGCAACTGGTTCTTTCTGATGTCGGAATATCCCCAGGCCATCGGCCTCGCGCAGGTCGAAGCACTGACCGGATTCTCATGGCAGCTGCGCCAGGCAGTGAATGCGCAGGGATTTCCGCTCGTCGACCACGTGGAGCTGTTCGCCCCAGCCAGCCTGCCCGGCGCGCACAGCCGCAACTTCGTGCTCTGTCCAGGCAAGGCCTACGATCGCTCGCCCTGTGGCACCGGCACCAGCGCCAAGCTGGCCTGTCTTGCGGCCGACGGTGTGCTGGCGGAGGGCGAGCCCTGGATTCAGGAGAGCCTGATTGGCAGCAGCTTCACCGGGCGCTATGGCTGGCACGATCGCGCCAGGGGCGAGATCATTCCGACCATTACCGGCAGCGCGCACGTGACCGGCGAGGCGACGCTGCACCTCGATCCGCGCGATCCCTTCTGCTGGGGGATACGCGGGTGACCGAGCCGCTGGTGCGGTCGGTGACCAGCCAGCTCATCGAGCGGGTGCGCGTCCGTATACTGGCCGGCGCCTACGCGCCAGGGGCTGCGCTGCGACAGGACGCGCTGGCGGCCGAGTTCGGTACCAGCAAGATTCCAGTGCGTGAAGCGCTGGTGCGCCTGCAGTCCGAAGGTCTGGTCAATATTTTTCCCAACCGCGGCTTCCAGGTGCGGCCACTGGCCGCGAGCGAGCTGGATGAAATCTTCAACCTGCGATTGCTCATGGAACCGGCCGCGGCGGCATCGGGAGCGAAGCTCGCCACGCCGGCCGACCAGAAAGCAGCTGCCGAAGCCCTCCGACGCCTGAACACGGCCATGCAGGCGGCTGCGCATGAGTCCACCGGGCAATTGAATCGCGACTTTCACCTGCAGTTGCTCGTGCCGCGCCTGCAGCCCATCGCCGCGGAGATCCTGGGCCGCCTGCATACACTCGCGCAGCGTTACGTCCAGATTCACCTGCAGCCCGCGGGGCGGACGCAGCGGGCGTTGCGCGAGCATGGCGCGTTGCTGGAGCTGTGGTGTGCACGGCGAACGGCACGCCTGCGTGAACTGCTGTATGCGCACATCGAAACCACGCGCGATGATCTTGCGCGTGCCGTCGGAGGCCCGCAGGTCCAGCGTCGGACCGCGGCCGGAAAACCCTCAGCGCCAGGCCGGCCGCACCGATCGGCCCCGGTTCGCGGCCGCGCCTGAGAATTCCCGCCTCAGTTTCCGCCCGCGGCATTCTGAAGCAACGCGGCGTAGAAGCGTATGAGTTCCACGTAGTTGGAGACCGCCATTCGTTCATCGGTGCCATGAAAGCGGGGCAGATCTGTGCTCTGCGCCCGCACGGGTGAGAAACGGTAGATGTCCTCGGCGACCGCCGTCATATGACGGGAATCCGTGGCGGCAATCATCAGCCCCGGCGCGACAACGGTTCCCGGCAAGACCTCCCGGATCGTTCGCTCGATCACCTGGTAGGACGCAGAAGTCACCGAGGAGACGGGCGAAGGCTCGTCGGCCGGATAGGCGGGCGCGATGTCAATCCCGTCATCGTGCACGGCGCGCCGCACCTGATCGAGGACCTTATCCGAAGTGTCACCGGGCAGCAGGCGGAAGTTGATCAGGGCTTCCGCGCGGCCCGGCAGCACGTTGTCCTTCTCGCCGCC
>DASWFL010000373.1:0-2998 GCA_036394255.1 Steroidobacteraceae bacterium | reverse complement strand
AGAAAGGCCGCAAACAGCGTCTTCTCGGCGGGCGACGCCCGCTCGTAGCCCCGGGTCAGCCAGGCCTCGAGGATCAGGTCCAGTTCCTTCATGCCACGCCGGCAGCGCCAGGCAAGGCGACCTGACGAGCCCTCCTTCAATGCTGCCGCTCCAGCATCAAGCGCTTGATTTCGCTGATCGCACGCGCCGGATTGAGGTCCTTGGGGCAGGCCTCGGTGCAATTCATGATGGTGTGGCAGCGGTACAGGCGGAACGGGTCATTGAGTGCATCGAGCCGCTCGCCCAGGGCCTCATCGCGCGAGTCCACGATCCAGCGATAGGCAGCCAGGAGGGCGGCGGGACCGAGGTAGCGCTCGCCGTTCCACCAGTAGCTCGGGCAGGCGGTCGAGCAGCAGGCGCACAGGATGCACGCCGAGGGCCGGTCGATCTTTTCCTGATCCTCCTTGGACTGGAGCCGCTCCCGATCCGGCGAGGCCGGCGTGCGCGTCTGCAGCCAGGGTTTCACGGCCGCGTACTGCGCATAGAAGGTGGACAGATCGGTGACCAGATCCTTGATCACCGGCATGTGGGGTAGCGGATAGACGCGCACCTCGCCGCTCCCCAGGTCGGCGCAGGATTGCGTGCAGGCCAGGGTATTGAGGCCGTTGATGTTCATGGCACAGGACCCGCAGATTCCTTCGCGGCAGGAGCGCCGGAGCGAGAGCGTCGCATCGACTTCGTTCTTGATCTTCAGCAGGACGTCCAGAACCATCGGGCCGCAGCGGGCCATGTCGACCTGGTAGCTGTCGACCCGCGGATTCTGCCCCGTGGACGGATCGAAGCGGTAGATCTTGAAGGTGCGCACCCGGGTGGCTCCGGCTGGCGCCGCAAACACCTTGCCTGCGGCGGTGTCGATGCGGGAATGGGCGGGCAGTTTGAAATCAGCCATCTGTGACCCTCAGTAGGTGCGCGCCCCGGGCGCCACCGACTCGACTTCATCCGTGAGTGTGTGCAGCTGCACCGGGCGGTAATCCAGGCGCACCTTCCCGGGGGCCTCGACCCAGCACAGCGAATGCTTCAGCCAGTTGCGATCATCGCGCTCAGGAAAATCCTCGCGCGCCTGCGCGCCGCGGCTCTCCTGCCGGTCGGTGGCTGAATGGATCGTGGCGGTGGCCTGCCCCAGCAGGTTCTCGAGCTCGAGCGTCTCGATCAGGTCGGTGTTCCAGACCATGCCGCGATCGCTCAAGCCGACGTCCGAAAAGGATTCGAAGCAGGCCGCCAGCTTGCGGCAGCCCGCCGCGAGGGTTTCGCCGGTGCGGAACACCGCGGCGTGGGCCTGCATGATCTGCTGCATCTCGAGGCGGATCTGCGCCGTCGGCCGAGCTCCGCTGGCGTTGCGCAGTCGCTCCACGCGCGCCACCGCATCATCTCCGGCCCCGCGCACCAGGGGCTTGAGCGCCGCGCCGGGCTTGAGCGTGCTGGCGCAGTGGCGCGCCGCCTCGCGGCCGAAAATCACCAGGTCGAGCAGTGAATTGGAGCCGAGCCGGTTCGCGCCGTGCACCGAAACACAGGCCGCCTCGCCCACGGCCATCAGGCCCGGCACCACGGCCTCGGAACCCAGCGCGCGCGTGATCACATCGCCGTGTACGTTGCAGGGCACGCCGCCCATGTTGTAGTGCACGGTCGGCAGCACCGGGATCGGCTCGCGCGTGACATCGACATTGCTGAAGATGCGCACCGTCTCCTGGATGCCGGGGAGCCGCTCCTTGATGACGGCGGGTCCGAGGTGCTCCAGGTGCAGGTGGATGTGGTCCTTCAGCTCCCCGACTCCGCGCCCCTCGCGGATCTCGATCGTCATCGCGCGGCTCACCACATCGCGCGAAGCCAGGTCCTTGGCGTTGGGCGCATAGCGCTCCATGAAGCGCTCGCCGGTCGAATTGGTCAGGTACCCGCCCTCGCCGCGCGATCCTTCCGTGATCAGGCAACCCGCCCCGTAGATGCCGGTCGGATGGAACTGGACGAACTCCATGTCCGCCAGCGGCAGGCCGGCGCGCAACACCATGCCGCCCCCGTCTCCCGTGCAGGTGTGCGCCGAGGTGCAGGAGAACCAGGCGCGGCCGTAGCCGCCGGTGGCCAGTATCGTCCGCTGCGCCCGAAAGCGATGCAGGCTGCCGTCGGCGAGATCGATGGCGACCACGCCCTGGCAGGCGCCGTCCTCCATGAGCAGGTCGACGGCGAAATACTCGACGAAGAACTGCGCTTCATGGCGGATCGACTGCTGATAGAGCGCGTGCAGCATCGCGTGACCGGTGCGATCAGCGGCGGCGCAGGTGCGCTGCGCGATGCCCTTGCCGTAATGAGTGGTCATGCCACCGAACGGTCTTTGGTAGATGTGGCCGGTCTCGGTGCGCGAGAAGGGCACGCCGTAGTGCTCCAGCTCGATGACCGCCTCGGCGGCCTGCTTGCACATGAATTCGATCGCGTCCTGGTCGCCGAGCCAGTCGGACCCCTTGACGGTGTCGTACATATGCCAGCGCCAGTCGTCCTCGCCCATGTTGCCGAGCGCGGCGGAAATGCCGCCCTGCGCTGCCACGGTGTGGGAGCGGGTCGGAAACACCTTGGTGATGCAGGCGGTCGACAATCCCGCGGCCGCCAGCCCCAGCGTCGCGCGCAGCCCCGCGCCGCCCGCTCCCACCACGAGCACATCGTGGCTGTGATCGACGAACGGACGGGCACTCATGCGAGACCCCGCAGCGCGACGCGCAGCACGGCGTACAGGCCGGTCCCGGCCAGCAGCAGGTGCGCGGCGCTGTTGAGCAGCAGCGCTGCGATTTTTACCGCGCCGCTGTGCACGTAGTCCTCGATCACCACCTGCACGCCCAGGCGTGAATGGAAGCACAGGGCCAACAGGAGCAGCGCGAGCCAGAGCGGATTGCCGCCATTGGCCATCCACAGGGTCACGGCGGCGTGATTGTGCCCGATTAGCGAGGTGACGATCAGCACCGCGGCGATGGTCAGG
>DASWFL010000372.1:0-15219 GCA_036394255.1 Steroidobacteraceae bacterium | reverse complement strand
CTCCGCACCGCAGTCATGGACGGAAAGGCGTGCCAGTGCTGGATCCACTCCTGCGCTGCGGGCTCGTCCGCGGCCACCGCCACGATCACTTCCGGATCACGCGCTGCGATCGATTCGAGGGAGACGGCCGGCGCGGCGTCGTGCAGTTCCCGGTAGATATTGTCGAAACCGCAGAGGGAGACGGCATCGTCGATGAGCTGTGCGCCACCGATCGTGTAGACCGGCCGGTCCCACACCTGCACCAGGATGCGCGGCGCGCGCGCGCGGTGATAGCGCGCCCTGAGCGCCTCGATGCGCAGGCGCAAGTCGGCGGCGGCCGGCTGCGCCACGGCGCGCGTGTCGAGCAAGGCGCCCAGGCGCTCGATCGATGCGGGCAGGTCGGCGAGGCGCGTGACGCGGTGGCGGTACACCACGAGTCCCGCACGTTCGAAGGGCAGCAGCTGGGCTTCGGAAAAACCCCCGGTCCATGCGACGATGAGATCCGGATGCAGGCCCAGAATCCGCTCGAGATCGAAGCCGTGGCTGTCGCCGATGCGCGCGATCGTGCGCGCCCCGTCCGGTTCCACTGAGAAATCCGGCGTGCCCACGACGCGCGCACCGCCCCCGGCAGCGAACAGCATGGCCGTCGCACCGGGCGAGAGGCTCACCACGCGCTGCGGGGGACCGGGCAGCGAAAGGTTGCGCCCCTCGTCGTCGCGGACCTGCCAGGCGGTGGCCGCGCCGGTGGCCGCCACGGCCAGCATGCCGAAGACCAGCGCTGCCACGCCGCACAGCCGGCGCGCAGCCGCGGATTCCCGCGCGTCAGGCACGGCTGGTGTCCGGCGCGGAACCCAGGGCCGCAAAGCTGCAGCGCACGGTGAGCCCCGGGCCCGCATTGAGCAACTCGAGCCTGCCCTGATGGAGGCGTACCACCGCGGCGACCAGGCTCAGCCCCAGTCCGCTCCCCGGCGTCCCGCCATCGCGCGCCTGGCGGCGAAAGGGCAATAGCATCGCCGCGTGCACGGCTGAGGGAATGCCCGGCCCGTCGTCGCTGACGATGAGCTGGATCAGGCCCTGATCCGCCGTGACCTGCAGGCGGACGGTCCCCCCTGCCGGCACATACTTGAGGGCGTTTTCCAGCAGGTTGGTCACCAGCTGCGCGAGCAGCTGCTGGTGGGCGCTGAGCAGCGCCGGTGAGTCAGCGCTGACCTTCAACGTCAACCCCCGCTCTCGCGCGGCCGGTTCGTACAGCTCGCCCAATTCGCGCGCCATCTGCGCCAGATCCACCCGCTCGCGGCTGGTATCGTTGCCACCGGCCTCGGCCTGCGCAATCTGCAGCAGCGTGGCGAGCGTGCGCTGCACACGCTCCAGATCATCGATAGTGGCGCGTATCGCTACGCTGGCACTGACCTCGCCCGCGCCGTCCGCCGCCGCACCGGTCAACGCCGCCTCCAGCCGGGCACGCATGCGAAACAGGGGCCCGCGCAGATCATGCGCCGCGCTGTTGAAGGTGACGTGCACGATCGCCGTCTGCTGCTCGATGCGATCGAGCATGCCATTCACCGCGCTCGCCAGCTGGTCGAACTCGTCCGCGTTGCGCTCGAGCGGCAGGCGGCGGGTCAGATCGCCCGAGATGATGCTCTGGCAGGCCTGCGCCACCGCACGCACGCGCGCCGCGACGCGGCGGCTGAACCACAGCCCGGTGAAGGCCATGAAGGCGACGGTCAGCCCCATGCCCCAGTAGGTGGTGCTGCGCAGGCGCTCGGCGAAACGGCGCCGCTCCGAGACATCGGTCCCCACCAGCAGGCGGTTGCCGTCGAGCGTCACGACCTTGGCGCGCACCGGATGATCCACGGCGCCCCCGCGTTCGCTGGCACTGATGTCGAACTCCAGCCAGTCGCCCTCCGTGGAGAAGCGCTTCGGCCAGGAGGAAAGATTGCCGGCCAGCTGGCTGCCCTCCCGGTCGACCAGCAGATAGGCTGCGCCCAGGCGGCCCCAGTCGTCGTCGCGCTGGTCGAGCACCTCGACCAGGCGCCCGATCCCCCCGCCCCGATAGTCCTCGCGGAGCGATTCGATCTCCGTCTCCACCACCAGGTCGACCTGGCGCTCCATCGCCCGTTGCGTGAGCAGGTAGCTGCTCCACAGCAGGGCGCTGATGCCCAGGGCCGCGCCGCCGAGGTACCACAGCGCCAGCCGCGCGGAGGAGGACAGGAAGCGCGGCATCGTCAGGCGCCCTGCCCCGGATCGCGGATGCTGTAGCCCACGCCGCGGATGGTGTGCAGGAGCGGCGGATTGAACTCGCGGTCAATCGCCTGGCGCAAGCGGCTGATATGCACGTCGATGAGATTGGTCTGCGGATCGAAGTGCAGGTTCCACACCGACTCGAGCAGCATGGTGCGCGTGACGACTTGGCCGGCGCGGCGCACCAGGAACTCGAGCAGCTGGAATTCCTTGGCCGTGAGATCGATGGTGCGCCCGGCGCGCAGGACGCGTCGCGCCATCACGTTGATCTCGAGGTCGGCGACGCGCAGTACCCCCACATGCTGGCTGTCGCCCGCGGCGCGCCGCAGCAACGCCTCGACCCGCGCCAGCAGCTCGGCGAAGGCAAAGGGTTTGACCAGGTAGTCATCGCCGCCCGCGCGCAGGCCCTCGACCCGATCATCGATGGTGCCCAGCGCACTCAGCAGCAGCACGGGTGTCGGCACGTTCTCCAGCCGCAGTGTCCCCACGATCGTCAGCCCGTCCACGTGTGGCAGCATGCGATCGACGATCAGCAGGTCAAAGCGCACGGCCCGCGCGGCGTCGAGCCCGGCCTGGCCGTCGGCACAGTGCTGCACGCTGTAGCCGGCCTCGCGCAGGCCGTTGCCCACATGGCCGGCGGCCTCGACGTCGTCTTCGACCAGCAGTATCTGCACGCGTTCTCCGCAGTCACCGCGCCCATCGTAGCCAAGGCGTGGCCGAGGCGCGAATCCTGGCCGCTGCCGGGGCGGCCTGGCGGTGCAGTCTAGGCCGCGTGCTGGTGCTCGAGCACCCCGGCGACGGCGTGGATCGTCGCGGCAATGCGCACCGTGCTGTGGATCTGCTCGCGGGTCACGCCCTGCTGCCGGAGCGCCTGCTCGTGTGCGCTGATGCACAGGCCGCAGGCGTTGATCGTGGAGACGGCGAGCGAGGCGAGTTCGAAGTCCACCTTGTCGATGCCCGGGCTGGCGATCACGTTCATGCGCAGGCGCGCCGGCATGCGCTGGTATTCAGCGTCGCCGACCAGGTGCAGGAAGCGGTAGTAGACGTTGTTCATGCCCATGATCGCGGCGGCGGCGTGCGCCGCCTGCAGCTGCGCGGGTTGCAGCTGCCCGGCGGCCAGCTCCCCGATCTGACGGGCGAAGCGCACGTTGCGCGCCGCGAGCGCGGCGGCCAGGCCGATCAGCCAGATCTGCGCCTCGCTCAGGCCCGGAGCCCCCGCCGCGCTGAGCACGCTGCCGAGGTTCAGGCGCAGGTCACGTGCGTACTCGGGAATCGCCGCGCGCAGGTCTTCCAGGCTCATGTCATCGCTCCAGGCCCGCCCGGCCGCGCTTCAGGCAGCCTGCAGCGTGGCATCGCCCGGCTGCCAGTTGCAGGGGCACAGTTCCTCGGTCTGCAGTGCATCGAGCACCCGCAGCACTTCCGCCGGATTGCGCCCGACGTTCAGGTCGGTCACGTAGGCAAAGCGGATCAGGCCCTGCGGATCCACGATGTAGGTCGCGCGCTGCGCGACACCGGCCTCCGGGTCCAGGATGCCCAGCGCCGTGCTGAGCTCGCGCTTGACGTCGGCCAGCATCGGGAAGGCCAGCTCCCGCAGCTCCTCCCTGGCCTGGCGCCAGGCCAGGTGCACGTACTCGCTGTCGATGCTGGCGCCAAGCAGCTGCGCGTCGCGCTCGGCAAACTCGCCGCTCAGGCGCCCGAAGGCGGCGATTTCGGTCGGGCAGACAAAAGTAAAATCCTTCGGCCAGAAGAACAGCACCTGCCACTTGCCGGCCAGGCGCGCGCTGTCGAAAATCTCGAAGGCCCGGGCCGGATCGGCCGAGACGACCCCGGTGAGGGAGTACTGCGGAAATTTCTGTCCAATGCCCAGCATGGGTTCCACTCCTACGGATTGCATGAGACGCTGATCGATGGGTGCCACTGTGCCAGCCGGGCTTGCATTGCTCCAATCGATTGTTTTTATAATTAGGATAGATGGCGTATATGGAAGGCGATGGCTGATCTCAAACTCAAGGACCTGCGCTACCTGAGCGCGCTGGCCTCGACCCGCCACTTCGGCCGGGCCGCCAGCGCCTGCTTCGTCACTCAGCCCACGCTGTCGGCGCAGCTGCGCAAGCTCGAGGATTACCTGGGCGTGCAGCTCATCGAGCGCCAGCCGCGGCACGTCACGCTGACCGAGGCTGGCAGCGCCATCGCCGCGCGCGCCCAGCAGATCATTGCCACCAGCGATGAAATCGTGCGGCTCGCGCAGGCCTGGCGCGACCCGCTGGCCGGGCGCCTGCGCGTGGCCACGCTCCCGACCATCGGGCCCTATCTGCTGCCGCAGCTCATGACGCAGATACGCAAGTCCCTGCCGCGCCTCGACCTCATGCTCTACGAATACCAGACCGCGCCGATGCTCGAGCAGCTGCGCGCCGGGGAGATCGATCTGGGGATCCTGGCGCTGCCCGTCGATCTCGATGGCCTCGAGTCCCGCGCCCTGTACGCCGAGCCGTTTGTGCTCGCGGTGCCCGCGAGCCACCGTCTGGCCGCGCGCCGCCAGGTGCAGATCGGAGAGCTGGGCGATGAGGCACTGCTGCTGCTGGAGGACGGCCATTGCCTGCGCGAGCAGGCCCTCGCGGTCTGCGCGCGATCGCGTGCGCACGAGCGGGCGGATTTCCGCGCGACCAGCCTGGAGACCCTGCGCCAGATGGTCTCTGCCGGCGCCGGGGTCACGCTGCTGCCCGCGCTCGCCTGCCGCGGGGCCTACGGCGCGGCGGCGGGCCTGCGGCTGCTGCCGCTGGTGAAGCCGGTGCCGACACGGCAGATCGGCGCAGTCTGGCGGCAGAGCACCGGGCGCGCGCCCGCGATCAGCGCCTTTTGCGAGTTGCTCATTCGGCACAGCGGTATGGGACGACGTCCATGAGCTCCGGGAGCGGCGGCGGGCCCTCGATCTACGACCGGCTGTGGCACAGCAACGAGGAGCTGTGCGGCCTGCTGGCCACCGGCGCGGCGCGCCGCGAGCTCAGCGCGATGTTTGGCGCCGCCGACTACGCACTGCTGACGGGCCTGGCGCGCGCCGCCCAGCGCGCGCCGCGCCGGCACGCGCCGACGCTGTATCTGCTGCCCGGCATCATGGGCACGCAACTGGGCGCGCTTCCCACCGGCGCCCATCCGGCCGACCTGATCTGGCTCGACCCGCAGGATGTCATCGAAGGCGGCCTGTACCGGCTGCGGCTCCCGCAGGCAGCCGGCCTCGTACCGCTCGGCGCCCTGCCCTTCAGTTACCTCGGCCTGCAGCTGCGGCTGCGGGCCGCCGGATTTGCCGTGGTCATGCACGACTACGACTGGCGCCTGAATCTCAGCGATCTCAGCGCCGCCTTTCTCGCGCGCCTGCGCGCCGATCCTGCCGACTCGCTCCTGATCGTCGCCCACAGCATGGGCGGGTTGATCGCCCGCAGCGCGCTCGGCGCCGCCGAGCGCGGCCGCCTGCGCCGCCTGATCACGCTCGGCACACCGCACGGCGGTTCCTATGGCGCGGTGCAGGCCCTGCGGGGCACTTATCCGGTGGTGCGGCGCCTCGCCGCACTCGATCCGCTGCACGACGCGGAGGCCCTGTCCAGCGACGTATTCAACACCTTCCCCAGCATCCATCAGATGGTGCCGGGCCACGCCACGGCGCAGCACGCCGCGCTGTTCGACATGGGCAGCTGGCCGTCCGCCGGTCCGCGCCCCAGTCCGCAGCTGCTGGAGCAGGGGCGCGCTTTCACCGCCGCCCTGCCCGCCTGCGACGAACGCTGCATCGCCATCGCCGGCACGCAGCAGCGCACCGTGACCGGCCTGCAGCTGGCCGGTGACGAGTTTCACTACCAGATCAGTAACGCGGGCGATGGCACCGTGCCACTGGAGTCGGCGCAGCTGCCCGGCTGCAGCAATTACTACATGCGCTGCGAGCACAGTGCCCTGCCGCGCAGCGCGACGATTGCCCGCGCTGTGCTCGAGCTGCTGCGCAGCGGCCACACCAGCTGCCTGTCCGCGCAGCCCGGCCGGCTGCGGGGACGCACCGTGACGGTGCGCGATGGCGAGCTGCGCGGCACCTGGCTGCAGAAGATCGACTGGGCGGGCCTGGCGCCCGCCGCGCGCCGCGACTATCTCAATGACCTGAATGAACCCCCGCGCCAATACGCACCTTTTGCTCCCACGGGGCCCGGCGGGTAGCATCGGCGGACCCTACAACGCGAGGACACGCCTATGAAGACCGAGGAGCGTCACGCGCACCCCGCCCGCCTCAGCCGTCGCGACCTGTTGCTGGCCACAGCCGGCGCCGCCGCGTTCGGCACCGGCCTGACGCACGCCGCCGAGTCGCCGGCCGCCGCCGCGGCCGGTGCCATGCCAGCAGCCAAGACGCCCAGCGGTCCGTTCAGCCTGCCCGCACTGCCGTACGCGGACCACGCACTGGACCCGGTGATCTCCAGCAACACACTGGGTTTCCACCATGGCAAGCATCACCAGGCCTATGTCGACAATCTCAACCGGGCTGTGGCCGGCACACCCTATGCCCAGATGCCGCTCGAGGCGATCATCGCCGCGACCTACGGCGACGCCGACCACACCGCTATTTACAACAATGCGGCGCAGCACTGGAATCACAGTTTTTACTGGCGGAGCCTGAAGGCCCAGGGCGGCGGCGAGCCGCCCGCCGCCCTGAAACAGAAAATCGAGGCGGCCTTCGGCAGCGTCGATGCCTGTCGCAAGGAATTGCTGGGCGCGGCCACCTCGCAATTCGGCAGCGGCTGGGCCTGGCTCGTGCAGGAAGGCGACAAGCTCGCGGTCACCAAGACCGGCAACGCCGATTCACCGTTCCACAACGGCCAGCGACCGCTCCTGACCATCGACGTGTGGGAGCACGCCTACTATCTGGACTACCAGAATCGCCGCGCCGAATACGTGAGCGCCGTGCTCGGCAAGCTGATCGACTGGGGGTTTGCGGCCGGAAATCTGGGCCCGTCCTAGGCCCCCGTCAGGCGATCAGCGCCGACTCCGACGCCGCGGCGATGGTCGCGGCGAAGGCGGGTGAGCCGGCCTGCTGGGCCAGCAGCTGGGCCAGCAGCTCCTGGATGCCGACGGCCTCGCCGAAGAGCCGGCCCTGCGCCAGATCGCAGCCCCACTTGCGCAGGAAGGGCACCTGGCGGGCGAGCTCCACGCCTTCGGCCACGACCTGCAGCCCCAGGCCGTGCCCCATGTCGATGATGGTCCGCACCAGCGTCGCGTCGGCCGGGTCGTCGGCGACATCCCGCACGAAGGACTGATCGATCTTCAGCGTGCCAATCGGGAACTGCTGCAGCGCCGAGAGCGAGGAATACCCGGTGCCGAAGTCATCGATGGACAGATGCAGTCCGATGGCGGCGAGCTGATCCAGCATCTGCACGGTGCGGCGCGGATCGGCCATCAGCGTGGTCTCGGTGATCTCGAGCTCGAGGCTCTGCGGCGGCACCTTATGGCGTTCGAACAGGGAGCGGCAGTTGAGGATGAAGCCGGCGTGCCGCAGTTGCTTGAGCGAGAGGTTCAGCGCGATGCGGCCTGGATTGCCGACCGCGTGGCGCAGGAGCTTCAGATCGATGCACACGCGCTCCAGCACCCAGCCGCCGATGGCGCTGATGAGGTCATTTTCCTCGGCGATGGGGATGAACTGGGCCGGCGGGATATCGCCATGACCCGGCAGGCGCCAGCGCAGCAGCGCCTCGGCGCCGACGATGCGGCCGTCGTGCAGGTCGACCTTGGGCTGGTAGTGCAGCACGAACTCGTCGCGCTCCACGGCGCGCCGCAGCTTGCTCTTGAGCATCAGCCGCTCGACCGCGGCCGCGTTCATCTCCGGGGAGTAGAAGGCGAAGGTGTTGCCGCCGTTCTGCTTGGAGTAATACATGGCGGCGTCGGCATCGCGGATCAGGTCGATGACGTTGTCGGCATCGCGCGGACAGAAGGCCACGCCGATGCTCACGGTCAGGATCACTTCCTGCTGACTGACATGGAATGAGGCACCGACGGTGTCCAGCACGGTGCGCGCCAGCTGCGCCACCTGCTCGCCGGCCTCATCGCCCTCGGTGCTCAGCCCGTCCACGAACAGCGCAAACTCGTCGCCGGCGAGCCGGCCCAGCACGGTCTCGCTGCTCAGCGCGCGCGTCAGGCGTTCGGTGAGCAGCTCGAGCACCCGATCGCCCGAGGCGTGGCCGAAGGTGTCGTTGACCTCCTTGAATCGGTCCATGTCGATGTACAGCAGCGCCACGCCGTGCCCGAGGCGCCGCGCGCGCGCGATGGCCTGCTGCAGCAGGTGCTGGAACTGCATGCGGTTGGGAATCTTGGTCAGCGCGTCGTAGCGCGCCAGGTAGCGGATGCGCCGCTCGGCGCGCTTGCGTTCGGTGATGTCGCGCGCCACGAAGATATCGCCGGCGAATTCCTCCGCCGCCGTCGCCACGGTAGAGACCACGAACGAGACCGGAATCGTCTGGCCGGAGCGCGTGCGCAGCACCGTCTCGCCGTTCTCGCGCGCCGCCACCAGGGGATCGACCCCTTCCTCCACCGTCGTGGCGAGGAGCGAGGCGATGCCCATGCCGGACAGCTCCTCGGCGCTGTAGCCGGTCAGCCGCTGCGCGGCGTCGTTGACGATGCGGATCGCACCGTCGGGTGCGGCCACGAACACGCTGTCGCTCATGCTGTTGAGTACGCTATGCAGGTAATCGCGGCTGTAGGTGGTGTCGTGCAGCGCGATGCGCATGCGCTCGAAGGCACGCTGCAGGAGCCCTAAGTGACCGGGGAGGCTGCTGGCCACGGGCTGGGAGAATTCGCTCCGGCTGAGGCGCTCGGCGGCCCCGATCAGCTGTTCGACACCCTCCTGCATGCGCTGGCGCGAGCCCCAGGACCAGAAGGCCAGCAGCGCCATGCCCGCCACCGTCAGCAGCGCGGCCGCGACGATCAGCGGCGCGGGCAGCGCCGGCCGGAAGATCAGGTCGACCAACCAGACACACAGGGCGAGCGCCAGCGTCACCGCCGCGGAATAGCGGGTGGTCGCCTGCAGTCTGGACTGGTGTGGCATCTGCTTCAGATCCCGGCAATACCCTCGCCTTCGAGGCAGCATAGAATCATGCCCGATGGACGCGCCGATCGCCAATTCCACGCCAATTTCGCTGGCGCTGTCGGGCCTCGAATTGACCGGCCGCGCCAGCACACACGTGCGCGAGCTGGCGGAAATGCGCTGCCCGCTGCACCCCCTGGCCGCCACGGCCCTGCAGGCGATGCGTGCCGCCGCCGCCGCCGCCGGCATCGATCTGATGCCCGTGTCCGGATTCCGGGATTTCGCGCGGCAGCTTGCCATCTGGAACGACAAATTCAGCGGTGCCCGGCCGCTCCTCGACCGGGCCGGCCGGCCGCTGGCGGCGGAGGCCCTGAACGAGGCCGAACGCGTGGCGGCGATCCTGGTCTGGTCTGCGCTCCCCGGTGCCAGCCGCCATCACTGGGGGAGCGACTGCGACCTGATCGATGGCGCCGCGCTCCCCGCCGGCGCCGCGGTCGATCTGCTCGGGAAGCACTACGCCGCGGATGGCTGCTACGCGCGGCTCTCGGCGTGGCTGGCGCAGCACGCGCACGATTTTGGCTTCTTCCTGCCCTACGACCTCGACCGGGGTGGGGTGCAGCCGGAACCCTGGCACTGGAGTTATGCGCCCATTGCCGCCGCGGCGCAGGCGGCACTGCGCCCGGATCTGCTGCGCGCGGCGCTGGCGGACAGCGGACTGCTGGGCTGGGCGACCGTGGATCGGGAACTGCCGCGCATCTTCGGGCGTTACGTCAGCGCGGTGGCGGGCGCACCGCCCGCGGCGCTGGCGGCGGCGGCGCTCAGTCGCGCAGCCAGGCCCGCTTGAAAAGACTCAGCATCTGGCCGCGCACCTCGGCCAGGACATTCGGGTCCGCGGCGTACAGCGGCGGATTGCGCCGTAACAGCCGCCAGCTCTCGCTGCGCAGCACCTGCTCGAGAAACAGCAGGTTCTGCTCGATGGATTCCATGTACGGATTGCGGCCGTCGAAGAGGATTTCCAGGTAGCGGTAAGCGCGGTTGAATTCACCGTCGAGCCGCTTGGCGCGCGTCTCGGCGGCGAACTGCGGTGTCTGGCGCAGCAGATCGACGCCCGAGGCGTAGCGGACCTGCTCGGCACTGGCATTCTCGAGCGGCAGGGCCATGCCGCCGAGCACGAACTCCGGGTACAGGCGATCGCGGCATTTTTCGAGATAACAGCGATCCGCCATCTGCGTGATCATGTCCGCGGTGCCGAGCAGATGCCCGAGGCGCAAATCGCGCGCGTCGTCCAGCACCAGCTCGCTGAAGGGCTTTTCGTAGCCGGTGAAGTGCAGCGCCTGGGCAGCCACCTCCACCCATTCCCCCAGCCCGAGCTTCGGCAGGTAGTCGCGCAGGAATTCGACGCCGCGGCTGACATGCGTGCGGGTGAACTCGGCACCGTTGCGTTGGGCGGTATCGCTGCTGCGGCGCAGATAGCCGACGTCGTGGAACAGCGCCATGATCACGCCGGCGATCGCGCGCGTGGCGCCCAGCTTCCACAGGGCTTCGACCTGCTGTTCGTAGCCCGCGCAGATGCGGGCCATGGTGAGCGTCACGTCGAGCGTGTGCTGGCGATCGTGGTAGAGCGTGTCGACGCCCGCGTAGCCGGGCGCACGGCCCGAAAACATGTCGTCGAACTGGGTGAACGCGCGTCGCAGAGCATCGGTCGGCGCAGCCGGCCAGGTGCCGGCAAACAGCTGCTCGATCGCCTGCAATACGGCCGGTGGCGAACTCACACGCACCGTGTTGGTGATGTCGAAATCGCTGCGCCTGACGTTGACCATGCCGGGATGCCTACCCGCCGCGGCCGGCGTGCTCATCTGCAATATGTGCCATCGAACGCTCAGTCTAGGCCACGCTGCAATGCGGTACCAGCGACCTGCCGCACAGTTCGCCGGCGAGCCCGGGGAGCCCGGGGAGCCCGGGGAGCCCGGGGAGCGGGGCGAGCCCAGGGAGGCCGGCCACCAAGGCCGGCGTTTACCTAAATGTCGAAGCTCGCGATGACCGGTGTGTGATCGGAGGCGCGCTCCGCGCGGCGGGGCTCCCGGTCGATCTGGCAGGCGGTGCAGCGTTCGGCCAGCGCCGCGGACGCCAGCACCAGATCGATCCGCAGCCCGTGATTGCGGCGAAACGCGCCGGCCCGGTAATCCCACCAGCTGAAGGACTGCGGCGGTTGCTCGAAGCGCCGGAACACATCGATGAAGCCGAGCGCCAGGGTATCGCGCAGCGCTTCGCGCTCCTCGGCGCTGACCTGCACGGAGCCGGCCCAGGCCGCCGGATCGTGGACGTCGCGATCCTCGGGCGCGATATTGAAGTCACCGAGTACGACGAGCGGCGCCTGCGCGGCGAGTTCGGAGCGCAGCCACTTGCGCAGCGCGCGCAGCCAGCCGAGCTTGTAGTGAAACTTGTCCGAGCCGACGCTCTGGCCGTTGGGCACGTACAGGTCGATCACCCGCAGGGCGCCGACGCGCGCGGCCAGCACGCGCCGCTGCGGATCATCGTACCCGGGTATGTCGCGCACCACGTCGGTGGGTGGGTCGCGCGCCAGGATGGCCACGCCGTTGTAGGTCTTCTGGCCGCTGCAGACACTGTGGTAACCGGCCGCGAGCAGTTCGGCCGCGGGAAAGGCGTCGTCCGTGAGCTTCGTCTCCTGCAGCGCGATCACCTCCGGGGCGCTGCTGGCCAGCCACTCGAGCAGCTGCGGCAGCCGCACCCGGAGCGAATTCACATTCCAGGTGGCGATGCGCACTGCGCGTCCGGGGCGATGCCGTGCAGCTCCAGGAGCGGCCCGATCTCCGGCTTGCGGCCGCGGAACTCAATGAAGGCTTCGAGGGCATCGCGGCTGCCGCCGCGCGAGAGGATGCTGTCGAGGAAGCGCTGCGCCGTCGCTCGATCGAAGGCTCCTGGTCCCCTGAAGGCCGCAAAGGCGTCCGCCGCCAGCACCTCGGCCCACTTGTAGCTGTAGTAGCCGGCGGCATAACCGCCGGCGAAGATGTGCGTGAAGCTGTGCGGGTAGCGGTTCCACGCGGGCAGGCGCGTGACCGCGACTGCCGCGCGCACCTCGGCCAGCAGGGGGTAGACGCGCGCGCCGCGTGCCGGGTCGTACTCGGCGTGCAAGCGCATATCGAAGAGCGAGAATTCCACCTGGCGGAGCGTATGCAGCCCGGCCTGGAAACTGCGCGTGGCGATGAGCTGGCGCTGCTTCGGCTCGGGGAGCGGCTCGCCGCTTTGCACGTGCGCGCCGATCCGCGCCAGCACCTCCGGCAGCCAGGCGTAGTTTTCCATGAACTGGCTCGGCAGCTCCACCGCATCCCAGGCGACGCCGTTGATCCCGGCCACGCTGGGATAAGCGATGCGCGTGAGCATGTGGTGCAGGCCGTGACCGAATTCGTGGAACAGCGTCACCACGTCATCGTGCGTCAGCAGTGCCGGGCGTTCGCCCTGTGGCGGCAGCGAATTGCAGACCAGGAAGGCGACCGGGAGCGTCAGTGCGCCGTTGAGCTGCTTGCGGCCCACGCAGTCGTCCATCCAGGCGCCGCTCCGCTTGCTGGCGCGCGCGTAGGCGTCCAGATAGAAGCTCGCCAGCGGCGTGCCGCCCGGTGACAGCACTTCGAAAAAGCGCACGTCCCCGTGCCACAGCGCCACCCCTTGGCGTTCGCGCAGCTTCACGCCGTAGAGCCGCTCGGCCACCTCGAACAGCGTGGCCAGCACCCGCGGCAGCGGCAGGTAATCGCGCAGTTCCTCCTGCGAGACCTGGAAGCGGCTCTGCTGCAGGCGTTCCGAGTAATAGCTCAGGTCCCAGGCCTCGAGCGCGCGCCCGGCGTAGGCTTCGAGTTCAGCCAGCTCGGCGCTCGCATGCTCGCGCGCGGCACCGGCGAGCTGCATCAGGAAGGAGGTGACCTCGGGCACGGTGCTGGCCATGCGGTCGGCGAGGGCATACTCCGCGTAGGAGGGAAAATCGAGCAGCCGCGCGGCCTCGTGGCGCAGGCGCAATATGCTCTCCATGACCGGCGTGTTGTCGAACCGCCCCGCGCCCGGTCCCTGCTCGGAGGCGCGCGTGCTCCAGGCCTCGTAGAACACGCGGCGCAGGTCCGCGGAGTCCGCGTCCGTCACCACCGCGACGTAGGTCGGCTGATCGAGACCGAAGAGCCAGCCAGCGACGCCCTGCTCGCGCGCCCGGCGCTCGGCCTGGGCCACGATGCCGGCATTGACGCCCGTGAGCTGCGCCGCATCGGTGAGGTGGTGCGACCAGGCGTTGGTGGCATCGAGCACGTTCTCTTCGAACTTCGCCTGCAGCTGCGCCAGCTCGCTCATGATGCTCTTGAAACGGAGCTTGCGTTCCCCATCGAGCGCCACGCCGGCCTGGCGGAAATCGTGCAGTGCGCGCTCCAGCACCGCGAGCTGCACGGCATCGAGGCGCGCGCCCTCGTGCGTGCGGATGTGCAGGTAAGCGCGGTACAGCGGCTCGCTCTGCGACAGATCGGTGTAGTACTCTGACAGCAGCGGCAGGCAGGCATTGTAGGCCGCGCGCAGCGCCTCGGAATTCATCACTCCGTTAAGATGACCGATCGGCGACCAGGTGCGGGCCAGGCGATGCCGCAGTTCCTCCAGCGGCACGACCACACTGGCGAAGGTGGGTTCCGCAAGCCTGGCGATCTCCGCGAGCCGCGCCCGGCAGGCGGCCAGCACTTCGGCCATCGCCGGCTCGATGTGCTCGGGGCGGATGTCCGCGAACGGCGGGAGCGGTGAATCGGCAAGCAGCGGATTGAGCAGGCTCGGGGGCACGGCGGCCGTGCTGGTGGCAGGTGGCATCCGGCAAGAGTGCCAGAGCCCGGCCAGGATGGGAACCCGCAGCCGGGGAAAGGAGTCGGAGCATGGTCACAGATTACGATCTTATCGTCATAGGCGGCGGGAGCGGTGGGCTGGCCTGCGCCCAGCGCGCGGCCGGATATGGCGCCCGCACGCTGTTGGTCGAATCGCACCGGCTTGGCGGCACCTGCGTGAACGTCGGCTGCGTGCCCAAGAAAATAAGCTGGAACGCCGCCCTGCTCGCCCACGCCGCTCATGACGCGCCCGACTACGGCTTCGATCTGACACTCACCGGTCACGACTGGGCGCTGCTCCGGCAGAAGCGCGATGCCTACATTGCCCGGCTCAACGGCATCTACGCCGACAACCTCAAGAAGGGCGGTGTCACGCTGCTCCGTGCCCGCGCGACCCTCACCGCCCAGCCGGCCGTGCAGGTCGACGGCCGCAGCTATCGGGCGGCGCATATCGTCCTGGCCACCGGCGGGCATGCGGTGGTGCCGGCGATTCCAGGTGCGGAGCTGGGTATCACCTCGGACGATTTCTTCGCACTGCCGGCGCGCCCGGCGGGCGTCGCGATCGTGGGCAGCGGCTACGTCGCGGTGGAACTGGGCGGCGTGTTCTCGGCGCTGGGCACGCATACGACGCTGCTGGCACGGGGTGAGCGGCTGCTCCGATCCTTCGAGCCCTTCCTCGGGGTGCAGCTGCTCGAGACCATGCGCGAGGAAGGCGTCGAGTCGCTCTTCCAGGCAACGCCCACGGCCCTGCGGCGCGACCCGCAGGGGCGGCTCCAGATCGAACTGGCCGATGGCCGCCGGGCCGGTCCCTTCGACTCGGTGTTGTGGGCCATGGGCCGCAGGGCTTCGGTGGCCGGGCTGGGTCTCGATGCGCTGGGCGTGCTCTGCGATGCCGAAGGCTTCATGCGCACCGATGCTTTCCAGGAAACCAATGTGTCGGGGATCTACGCCATCGGTGATGCGACCGGGCGTGCACAGCTCACGCCGGTGGCGATCGCAGCCGGCCGACGGCTTGCCGATCGGCTCTTCGGCGGCCAGAAGGACCGGCGGCTCGACTACGACAATATTCCAACGGTGATCTTCAGCCACCCGCCG
>DASWFL010000371.1:0-2632 GCA_036394255.1 Steroidobacteraceae bacterium | reverse complement strand
TGGCGAAACTCTGCGCCTCGATCATCTCAAAGCCGTTCCGCGCGGCATCCAGATACAGGGGCCTACCGAGTGAGAGGTAGGCGCCTGCCGCCGAACTCAGGCAATTGACATGGCTGTAGGCGTGCTTGCCCGGCAGCGCATTCTCGCCGCGGGCCAGGGCCGCAAAGAAGTCGTCGTAGAGGAAGCGGCGTGCCAGCGCGCGATGATGCTCATCGCCGGTGAGCTGCCAGGCCAGAAACTGGTTTTCCGGCAGGGTATAGCTCTCATCCCAGGCGTGCTGCGTGAAATCTTCGCCGGGCTGTGGGTTGTCATTGTGCGGCATGGCATGAGGCGGCAGATGGGGCTCGGCCACCGCCGTCGTCCGATGCAGCTCCCGGACCGCCGTCGCGTCATGGGCGAGCACGCGCGCGTCAACGAGGCCCCCGACCAGCTTGTCGTATATGTAGGCGGGAAAGCGGTTGTCCTGATAGAGCCTGCCCTCGGCCTCGATCGTCGCCGCGTAGGCACGGACCAGGCGCTGGACTTTCGCGCGGGTCGGCGCGTGGCCTGTGATCGCGTAATAGCGCGACAGCGCGCTGAGCCACTGGCCGAAGGTGGCGCCGGGCGCGAATGCGTAGGTATCGTACCAGCCTCCCATGTCGTGACCTGGGGCGGCCATGCCGGCGCGAATCCGGAACGGGCGCAGCAGCGCGTCTTCGTCCATGTTCAGCAGCAGCGCATGATTCTGCTCGGCCTGGCTCAGCAGAGGACCGCGTGCCAGCCGCAGCTGCCGGTAACCCAGTTGCCCCAGCGGCGCCATTCCATCCGCGGTCGGCAACGCGGCGCCCGCCGCGAGCGGCAACGAGGCGCACAGCGCGCCCAGTTGCAGCAATTCGCGCCGTGCGCGGTCGATGGGCTCAGACATCGGCCAGCCACAGATCGATGGGCTTAGAGGCCGTGGTGGCAAACGGCAGCGCCACCTTGCTTCCGGTACGCGCGGACTTGTAGGCGGCGAATATCACTTCGAGCACCGCCCTGCCGTCTTCGCCGTTGTGCAGGGGCTCGCGCCCGTTTTGCACGCAGTCGACGAAATGCGCCATTTCGCCGTGAAAACCATAGTTCCACGCCTCCTCATATATGGGGAAGCTCCAACCGGTGGTGGCGCCGGCCTTCTCAACCGCGTAGCCATAGCCGGTGCTGCTATAGGCTTCGATGGCGTTGCCGTGCAGCAGGTCGGCGTACGCAACGCCCTCTGACCCATGCACCTCGGCGCGATCGTCCATGCCCCCGAGCTTGGTCCAGCTTTCCTCGGCCAGCGCGGTCGTGCCATCGGCAAACTCCAGCAGCAGGATCGCGTTGTCATCGCCGCGCGTCCGGCCGGCATGCACCCGTGTGCTCATCTGGGCATAGACGGACTTGATTGGGGCCCGATCCAGCATCCAGCGGAAGAATTCAATCGCGTGGCAGCCCATGTCCATCGTGACACCACCGCCAGAGCGTGCGACATCGAGGAAGTGGGCGGCGTGCGGACCGCCATGCTTCTCCGATTGCTTGAGCAGGATCGGCCGGCCGAGCGCTCCTTCGTCCAGGAGCGCCTTGAGCCGCACGTACTTGGGCGCGAAACACAATTCCTCCGCGTACATCAGCTTGACCTGGGCCTTGCGGCAGGCAGCGATCATCTGGTCGGCCTCCGCCAGGTTCAAGCACAGGGGCTTTTCCATCACCACGTGCTTGCCGGCGGCGGCGGCGGCCAGCGTGATGGCGCAGTGCAGATCATTCGGCACGCCCACCACCACCATGTCGACATCCGCAAGCTCCAGCAATTCCCGATAGTCGGTGAAATGCCGCGGGATGCCATGTCGTCGCGCAAACGCCTCGGCATTGCCCGGCGTCGGGGAGGCGACGGCCCTGAGCTGTGCCTGCGCGCAAGCACGCAAGGCTTCGGCATGAATGGAAGTGACGAACTGTGAGCCGATCAGGCCAACGCCCACGGGCCGCAGCAATTTCGTATCCGGCATGGTCTCAGGCCTCGATGGCGCACTGCGCGGCGCCGATCAGGCCCGCTCGCGTTCCAAGTTGCGCTTGCCGGACCGGTAGTCGACGCATATGCGGTCCCCAGGTATGGTGCGGCAGAGCCGCGCGAAACACCGACCAGTATCTGCCCGGCGCGCATCCCAATCCACCGCCCAGCACGATGAGCGTCGGTTCCAGGGCGTTCGCCAGTATCGCGACGTGGACCGCCAGCTCCGTCGCGGCCGTATCGACGACGTCTCGGGCGATCCCGGGTTGCTCGAGCGCCGTGCGGCAGAGGGCCATCGTGTCCGGTGCGTCCAGGCCGAGCTGCTGGGCGCGACGGACCAGGGCAGGTCCGGAGGCGCGCTGCTCCAGTGATTCGAATGAGGCCTGGCCCCCGGTGTTGTAGACCGCGACCGTCGGCCCACTCGCGAAGGACAGCGCGTGATTGTGCGGCCCTGTGTACACCTTGCCGTCGATCACCAGGGCACAGCTGATTCCCGTGCCCACCGTAATATAGAGGAATGCCTTCTGAGCGCGTCCGGCGCCCAACCGGGCTTCGGCCAGGGCGGCCGCAAAGACATCCGACGCGATCGTGACCTTGCCGAAGACGCGCAGGCGGGCGTGCACGCTCCGCTCG
>DASWFL010000370.1:0-2824 GCA_036394255.1 Steroidobacteraceae bacterium | reverse complement strand
ATGGTCTCCCTGATCGACGTGGTGCTGATGCTGGTGATCTTTTTCATGCTGTCCTCCAGCTTCGTGGGTGAAGGGCGCCTGCGCATACGCCTGCCGCAGGCCTCCTCGGTGCCCATCGAGCGTGCGGTCGCGCCGCCGCTGGTGGTGACGGTCACCGCGGGCGGCAGCTACCTGGTCAATAATCGCGAGCTCGTCAACGCCAGCCCCGATACGCTGCGCAAGGCGATCGAGCAGGTCGCTGCGGCGCGGCGCGACGTCCCGGTGAGCCTGCGCGCCGACGGCCGCGCGACGCATCAGTCGGTGGTTACGGCGATGGACGTACTCGGCCAGCTCGGCTTCGCGCAGCTCAATTTCGTGACCACGAGCGCCAGCGAGGCCGCGAGTCCTTGAACTCAACGCCCCGCGCGATCGATGCCATGGGGGTGTACCGCCGGCTGCTGGGCTACGCCCGACCGCACTGGGGCATGTTCCTGGTCGGGGTGGCGGGCATGGTGATGTATGCCGCCGTCAGCACCATCACCGCCTGGTTCGTCAAGAAATTCCTCAATGCCGCCTTCGTCGCCCAGAACCTGGAGGTGCTGCGCTACGTGCCGGTGGGCGTCATCCTGCTGTTCATGCTGCGCGGCGCCGGCGATTTCCTGGCGAACTATTTCCCCGGCTATGTCGGGCGGCAGATGATCAAGGCGATCCGTGCCGATCTGTTCGCGCACTACCTGCGCCTGCCCACGGCCTGGTATGCACGGGATTCGACCGGTCCGATGCTCTCGCGCCTGACCTACAACACCGAGCTCGTGGCGGACGCGGCCACCAATTCGGCCACGGTGCTGATTCGCGACAGCCTGACGATCGGTGGGCTGGTTTTCTATTTGTTCTGGCTGAACTGGCGGCTCGCCGCCTTCGCCATGCTGGCGGCGCCGGTGATCGCCCTGCTGGTGGGCAGCGTCAACCAGCGCTTTCGCCGCTACAGCACCCGCATCCAGAATTCCATGGGCGATGTGACGCGGCTGGCCAAGGAGGCCATCGACGCTCATCGCGTCGTCAAGGTCTTCAACGCCCAGGAGCATATGCAGGCGGCCTTCGAGGCCGCCAACGAACTGAACCGCCATACCAACATGCGCCTGATTTCGGCGCGCTCCAGCAGCAATCCGGTCGTGCAGCTGATCGCGGCCCTGGGTCTCGCCAGCGTGCTGTACGTGGCGAACCGCCAGGTGGTCGGCGGAGCAATGCAGGTGGGGGATTTCCTCGGCTTCCTTACGGCGCTGCTGCTCGTGCCCGAGCCCTTGCGGCGCCTGGTGAGCATCAGCGGTCCTTTGCAGCAGAGCATTGCCGCGGGCGCCGGCATTTTCGAGGTGATCGATGCGCCCGGGGAACCTGAAGGCGGAGCGCGGCGCCTGGCGCGCGCGCGCGGTGAGGTCGAGTTTCGCGGCGTCGGTTTCACCTATGACGTTGAGAAAGGCAAGGTCCTGCACGACATCAATCTGCGCGTCGCCGCGGGTACCACGGTGGCGATCGTGGGCCGCTCGGGTAGCGGCAAGTCGACGCTGGTGTCGCTCCTGCCCCGCTTCTACGACCCGGATGTCGGCGCGGTGCTGCTCGATGGCGTCGATACCCGCGAGTACCGGCTGACCGACCTGCGCTCGCAGATCAGCCTGGTGAGTCAGGAGGTCGTGCTGTTCAACGACACGATCCGCAACAACATCGTCTTTGGCGCCCAGGGTGTGGAGGCCCGGGACGTCGAGGCGGCGGCGCACGCCGCCTACGTCGGGGATTTCGTGACCGAGCTTCCGCAGGGGCTCGACACTATGGTCGGCGATCGCGGCCTGCTGCTGTCCGGCGGACAGCGCCAGCGCATCGCGATCGCGCGGGCGCTGCTGCGAAACAGCCCGATCCTGGTGCTGGACGAAGCCACTTCAGCGCTCGACACGGCCTCGGAGCGGCATATCCAGGACGCTCTCGATCAGCTGCTGAGGAACCGAACCACGTTCATCATCGCGCATCGCCTCTCCACGATCGAGCACGCCGACCTGATAGTCGTGATGCAGGATGGAGCGATTCTCGAGGCGGGCACGCACGCGGAACTGGTGGCCGGCTCGCGCATATACGCGCAGTTGCACCAGCTGCAATTCAACGTGTGAGGCGCCTGACCACAGCTCATGAGTCCCGAGGCCTGGTTGCAGCAGATCTGGTATGGCCGCCGCCGCGCGCCCTGGTGGCTGCGGGCGCTTTCCCCGCTGTTCGGACTGAGCGTGCGCAGCCGCCACTGGCTCTACGCGCACGGCTGGCGCCGCCCGGTACGCGTGGCGGTGCCGGTGATCGTGGTGGGCAACATCAGCGTCGGCGGCACCGGCAAGACGCCGCTGGTGATCTGGCTGGCGAGCAGGCTTGCCGGCCTGGGGCTGGCGGTCGCGGTGGTGTCGCGCGGCTATGGGCGCCGTGGCGGGCGCGGCGTGGCGCCGCTGCGGGCGACGAGTAGCGCCGAAGAGGTCGGCGACGAAGCGCTCGTGATTGGCCGGCGCGCGCAATGCCCGGTCTACGTGGGGAGCGATCGGGTGCGCGCGGCGCAGGCGGCGATTGCCGCCGGGGCGGCCGTGGTGATCGCCGATGACGGGCTGCAACATCTGCGGCTGGCGCGGGATGCCGAAATCGCACTCGTCGACGCGCAGCGTGGTTTCGGCAACGGTGCGCTCCTGCCTGCCGGGCCGCTGCGCGAGCCCACAGGGCGGCTCGAGAGCGTCAGCGCCGTGGTCTGGAGCGGTGAGGGTTTCGGGCCCGCAACGGGGCAGCGGCAGGGGCGGACGGCGCTGCGCATGCTCCTGGCCGGCGG
>DASWFL010000369.1:0-3870 GCA_036394255.1 Steroidobacteraceae bacterium | reverse complement strand
TTGTTGTACGACGGCGCCGACGGGGACGGAGCCGGCATCGCCGCAGCCGGCGTGGTCGCCTCCGCTGAGCTGGCAGCGGCGCCACCCTTCTGCACACCGCCGTGGTGGCTGCACGCCCCTCTGCCACCCTTGGCACTCGTGCCGTCCTTGCACGTCACGGTCGTCGTGCCCTCGGCCGCATAGGTTTGGGCCGTGGCGCCGAATGAAACCAGGGCCGCGCAGATGATCAAAGAGCGTAGGAGCTGGGCTTGCATGGTGTTCACCTGTGGTAGTGGGGCAATCGGAAATCGAAGGATGGCATAGGAACCCTGAACGATTGATGAATCCGGCCACCAGGACGAAAACACCAGGTCTGCGGTGGTCAGCTGGCTGGTCTTCCCGTCTGCGGTGCGGTCCGCTACCCCAAAGGCAGGGCGGCTAGCGGGTCGGGAGGACGCCACCGGGCGTCATCCTGTCGACGGCCTGCGGCAGCATCTGGGCCAATTTCTGGGCGACGTCCTGCGGATCAAGGCCCAGCTTCGCCGCCAGCTGCGTCACGGTGTTCGAGCCGAGGGTCTGCTGGATCTGTTCCGCACTGATCGGGGAGTTGGCTCCCGTTCCGATCCACGATTGCATGACGCCACCCAGGCCCTGTTGCTGGAACTGCGCCGCCAGTCCGGACAATCCGCCATGCTGCTCGATGAGGCCACTGATCAGATGGGTCGCCTCTGCGTATGCCGTCCAATAATCCCATGTGCGCCTCGGTCAAAAAGGAGCTCGAATATTCGAGGGGAAAAAAGCGCGCCTTTTAATGGCAACATGCCGGGTAAATTGCAATGGCGCCATGCGGAGCGATCTCGCCCCAGGCCATCCAGTGCTGCGCATTGCACGGGGGAGAGTCCTCCTGTGCTACATTTGTAACTCCACAGTGTGAAGGTATGCCGCCATGGCCGCGACGACCACCATTCGCCTGCCCCCGAAACTGCGCGCCCGGCTGGGTGCGCTCGCCCGGCAGACCGGGCGATCGGCGCACAGCCTGATCGTCGAAGCCGTGGAGCGGCACGCCGCCTACGAAGAGCAGCTGCGGAGCCTGGTCAAGGAGGCGCTCGCGGCTGACGCTGAGATCGGGAAGGCCGGGGAGGTCTACCGCGCCGAGGATGTGCACGCCTGGATGGTGAGGCTGGCCACCGGCAATGCCGCAGCGCGGCCCAAGCCGTGGCGCAGGTAGTCTATTCCCGGCGGTCGCTGGCTCAGATCGGGCGGGCACTCGAAATCCTGCGCCAGCAGAATCCGGCCGCCGCGCCGAGTGCGGCGAGCGCGATCCAATCGGCCGTCGAGCATCTTACGTTGCATCCACTGCTAGGCCGGCGCCTGGAAGGGGAGCTGCGCGAGCTGGTCATTTCCTATGGGCAGACGGGATACCTCGCCCTGTACCGTTTCGTGGTTTCAGGAGACGAGGTGCGCCTGCTCGCGCTGCGTCACCAGCGGGACGTGGGTTTCCTGCCTTAGCGCAGCACTCAGAAACCGAGCGCGCTCAGCGAGGGATGATCGTCGGGCCGGCGGCCCAGCGGCCAGTGATAGCGCCGCGCGGTTTCCTCGATCGGGGCATCGTTGATGCTCGCGTGGCGAATCCGCATGAGACCGTGGGCGTCGAATTCCCAGTTCTCGTTGCCGTAGCTGCGGAACCAATGAGCGCTGTCGTCGTGCCATTCATAGGCGAAGCGCACGGCGATCCGATTCTCGCGGCAGCCCCAGATTTCCTTGATCAGCCGGTAGTCGAGCTCACGATCCCACTTGCGCCGGAGAAAGGCCTCGATCGCCTCGCGTCCCTGGAGGAATTCGGCGCGATTGCGCCAGCGGCTGTCGACGGTGTAGGCGAGGGCAACCCGGGCGGGGTCGCGCGTATTCCAGGCATCCTCGGCCATCCGCACCTTCTGCGTCGCGGTTTCCAGGGTGAAGGGCGGCAGCGGCGGGCGGTCCACCCGGGCGAGTGTAGCGACTCGACGCTGTGGCGGAAACCTGGCGCGGCCCCCGGGTGAACCCCGGGCGACCGCGGGACCGGGCTCACTCGACCAGGCGGCGAATGCGCTGGGTGCGGCTGGCGTCGGTCGGTTCGTTCGCCCGCTGCAGCAGCAGGCGCGCTTCGCTCGCGGGCAACGGCCGGCTGAGCAGGAACCCCTGGGCCTGGGCGCAATGGTGTTCCTGCAGGAAGCGCAGCTGCGCAAAGGACTCGACGCCTTCGGCGACGACGCCGACCTTGAGCGACTTGGCCATCGCGATGATCGCAGCTGCGATGGCGCTGTCGTCCGTGCCATCGCCGAGATCGCGGACGAAGGAACGGTCGATCTTCAACCGGTCGATGGCCAGGGACTGGAGCCGCTGGAAATTCGAATAGCCGGTGCCGAAGTCATCGATCGCCACCGTTACCCCGATGGCGTGCAGGCCGGCGAGCAGCTGCTCCGCCCGCCCTTCGTCGTTCAGCACCATCGATTCCGTGATCTCGAGATCCAGCATCTTCGGATCGAGCCCGGTCTCCGCCAGGATGGCGGTCACGAGCGCGACGAAACTGGGCATGGCGAACTGCTGGGCCGCGATATTGACGGCGATGCGCTTCACGGCCAGGCCTTCGTCGTGCCATTTCCGTGCCTGGGTGCAGGCGGTGCGCAGCACCCACTCGCCGATCGGTATGATCAGGCCGGTGTCTTCGGCGACCGGAATGAAATCCTTGGGCGGCACCACGCCCAGCTCGTCATTGGTCCAGCGCAGCAGCGCTTCCATCCCCGAAACGAAGCCGGTCATGATGTCGATCTGCGGCTGGTAATGCAGCGTGAGCTCGCCGCGCTCCAGCGCACCCCGCAATTTGCTCTCGATGGTGTAGCGCTGCAGCATGCCCTCGTTCATCGAGGCGTCGAAGAAGGCATGGGAACCGGGCCAGCGGCGCTTGGCGAAGTACATCGCCAGGTCGCTGTGGCGCAGGAGCGATTCGGCATCGTGTCCGTCGGTCGGCGAGACCGCGATGCCGATGCTGGGCGTGATCACCACCGTGTGCTTCGAGAGCTGCATCGGTACCTGCAGGGTCGCGATGAGGCGATCGGCCACTACGGCGGCATCCGCCGAGTTCACGATGTCCGGCAGAACCACCATGAACTCATCGCCGCCGAGCCGGCCGAGGTCGCCCGGGCGGTCCCCCGTCGCGCCGTCGGTGCCATCGCCGCCGCGGCGCAGGGCGCCGCGCAGCCGCTCGGCCGTGGTCTTCAGCACTTCATCGCCGACCGCGTGCCCGAGCGTGTCGTTGATGCGCTTGAAATTGTCCAGGTCGAGGTACATCACCGCCAGCATGGTGCCGTGCTGCTGCGCGGCCGCGAGGGCCGAGCGCAGGCGGCTGTGTATCTGGTCCCGGTTGGGCAGGCCCGTCAGCGAGTCAAAGTACGCCAGGCGCGTGATGTTCCGTTCTGCGCGCCACTTGCTCGCCAGCGCGATGCACATCTGCCGCACCTCGTGCGGATGAAAGGGCTTCTGCAGGTAGGACAGCTTGTCCTCGGGGGGCACACGCCCGCCGATGTCACAGGGATCGACATCCGAGTAGGCCGTGCACACCGCGATCTCGATGGCCGGGTCGAGCTCGCGAATCTGCGCCGCGGCCCACACGCCATCCGGACCGGGCGGCATGCGCATGTCCATGAAGACCACGGCGTAGGGCCGCTTGCCCGTGAGTGAGGCCCGCACCGCGGCGACGGCGGCCTCGGCACCGTCACAGAAATCCGGCTCGAAGTTCACGGCATGGTTCGCCGGCCGGGCCGGCGGGCTGGATTTCCCGGGTCCGAAGAGCCTGGCCCCGAGACTCTTGCGTGCGCTGGACTGCGCGCCCTCGGCCGGTCCGGAGAAGATCTG
>DASWFL010000368.1:0-9715 GCA_036394255.1 Steroidobacteraceae bacterium | reverse complement strand
CCGGCGTACACATGAGTGTGCGGGTCGGGAAAAAAACGTGTGCCGCCGGGTCCCTGCAGCACGGCGGCGTTGTCACGATAGGCCGAAAGGATTCCCTGCGGCGCACGCGCATGGGTGTTGCGGATCATGGCAAACAGCGTCTTCTCCTGCGCGACGCCGTCGACGACGAATTCCGCATTGAAGATCTTGTGGCGGCAGTGTTCCGAATTCGCCTGCGCAAACATCATGAGTTCAACGTCGGTGGGATCCCGGCCCAGGCGTCGGAAGGACTCCAGCAGGTAATCGATCTCGTCGGCCGCGAGAGCCAGCGACAGCCCTTCGTTCGCGGCCACCAGCGCGGCGCGGCCGCCGGCCAGTGCCACGCGCGCGAGCGGGCGTGGCGCCGCGCTGCCGAACAGGGCCGCTGCAATCTCACCCGCCGGCACGATCGCCTCGGTCATGCGATCGTGCAGCAGCGCCCCGAGGGCCGCGAGCGGTACGCCGGGCACACCCTCAACGCGATGCTGGACACCGCGCTCGATGCGCCGGACAAAATCCAGGCCACAGACATGGGCAATATCAGTAGCCTTGCTCGACCAGGGCGAGATCGTGCCGGGCCTGGGCACCACCAGCAGCGACTGCTCCGGATCGAAGGGCGCCACCTTGGCATCCAGCCCCAGCAGCGCCGCCAGCCGCAAGCGCTGCGCGCCGTCCGGAGCCGCGGGGCAATCGACGAAATACAGGTAGCGCGCGTGCACCGCGACCAGGGCGCTGTCTACCGCGCGCAGCCGTTCGAGCTGGCGCGCGCGCCTGAATGCCGAACCGACCGGCGCCCCAGGCAGTATCAGCACTGTTTACTTCTTAGGGCCGGCATCGCCGACCGGTGGCGTATACATCGGCGCCGGAAACGCCGTCACGTTACTGCCTTCGAGCGCCACGATCTTGCTGACGCCCTGCTTGCGCACCTCGTCGATGCGCAGCACCGCCTGCACCGGCAGAAAACTGCGCTTCACCCCGGCGAACTCGGCCTTGACCCGTTCTTCGCCCGGGTCTAGTACGACGCCCGTGCGCTCACCGAACACCAGCTCCTCGATCTCGACGAATCCGAGCAGTCCACCGTGGCTGACCTTGCGCGCGTAGACCTCGTAAACCTTGCCCTGGTTCACGAACATAATCCTGAAGATGTGATTGGATGCCATCTGTATTATGCGGGCGAGACCCATCTGGTCCCGTCCGTCTATTATATTCGGTCAACAACCCTTATGCCCGCGCCCCGGATGCGTGTTTCTGGAAGAGGAATCGGTCGATGGCGTTGCGACTGACGATCATCAGCGAGCAGGCCGCCGAATTGGGCGAGCAGGCCAGCGTGGTGATCGACAAGGGTGGCGGCACGATCGGCAGAGCCGGCGACAATGTCTGGGTGCTGCCGGACCGGCTGCGCTACATCTCCTCCCACCATGCCCGCATCAGCTTTCGTAACGGTGGTTTCATCGTCGAGGACACGAGCACCAACGGCTTGTTCCTGAATGATGAGACCGAGCCGGTCGGGCGGCTCGGACCTCAGCCACTGCGCCCAGGGGACCGACTGCGGCTCGGTGCCTACCTGATTGCCGTGCGCGATAATGCGGCCGCGACGGCCGAGGCGAGCGCCATCGTCAGTTACCGGGCCCCGGAGGGCGGTAGTGACCACAAGGATCCCCACGGAGACATCGGCGTCAATCTCGATATCAGCGAACTGCTGCTGACCGACCCGGGTGCGAGCGCGGCGCGGCGTGCCTTCGACCCCTGGGGCAATCCCGTGGGCGATTCAGCGGTACGGCACTTCGATAGCGCGCAGCGCGAAACATTGCGCAGCGCCCGCCCACCGCCGCCGGCGCCGGCGCCGGCGCCGCCCCCCGCACCACCGCCGCGGCCGAGCATCGTCAGCCCGGTCAGTCCCGCCGGTCCGGTGGCGCTCGAAGCCTTCTGTCGCGGTGCCGGACTGTCGAACCGCCCGCTCGCTCCGGACGGCCAGGATCGGCTGCTGGGCCTCGCCGGACTGCTGCTGCGCGAAGCGCTGGTGGGCATCAAGGAACTGGCGCGCACGCAGCGCGAAATCCGCCAGGGCGCGGGCCTTTCCGCCAGCGCGGACGACCCTGAGCGCGTGGCCCTGCAGAATCTGCCGATCGAAGAGCTGCTGGTCCGATTGCTATTCAATCACGATCAGCAGCAGCTCGATGCCGTGCAGTGGATGCGCGAACTGTTCGCCCTGGCCAGCCGTCACGACGCCGCCCTGATGCGGGCGCTGCGCCCGGCGCTCACCGAATTTACGCAGCGGCTGGACCCCGCTTCGCTCAGTCCCGGCAAAGCCGGCTCCGAGCGCTTTCGCAGCATCACGGAGATGCCTGAAGGACGCCTGCCCCACCTGTTCGGCGAGGCGCTGGCCCGCCACTTCGATATCGAAATCGTCGGGCCTGGAGAGGACTGAAGCCCGGCAGCCGGCTCAGGCTGCGCATCAGTATTCCCTGATCGCATCCCGCAGCATGGCGGCCATCTGGTCGATTTCGGCACGCGTGGCGATGAGCGCCGGCGCCACGATGGCGACATCGCCCGTGGCCTTCACGTGCAGGCCGCGATCAAACAGCTTGGCCTGCAGATCGCTGCCGCGTAGACCGGGCGCCTTGCCGGGCTTCAATTCAACGCCGGCCAGCATGCCGTAGCCGCGCACGTCGCCCACCGCCGCGAGATCCTGCAGGCCGAACATCGCGTCCTGAAAATAGGGCGCCAGTTCCCGGCCCCTGGCAAACAGCCGCTCGGTCTCGTAGATCTTCAGCGTTGCGAGGCCGGCGGCGCAGGCCGCCGGATGAGCCGAGAAGGTGTAGCCGTGGAAGAATTCCGTCGCGCCGTCCGGCGCCGCCTCGACGATGCTGCGATAGATGTTTTCGCGCACCGCAACAGCTCCCAATGGCTGGGCGCCATTGGTGAGCGCCTTGGCCATCGTGATGATGTCCGGGGTCACCCCGAAGGAGCCCGCCGCAAATGCCTCACCCGTCCGGCCGAATCCGCAGATCACTTCATCGAAGACCAGCAGGATGCCGTAGCGATCGCAGATTTCCCGGAGCCTCTGGAGATATCCACGCGGCGGGACGATCACGCCGGTCGAGCCGGCAATGGGCTCGACGAAGACCGCGGCGATGCGCTGTTCGCCGACGAGCTGCACGAAGCGCAACAGATCCTCCGCGAGCTCCACGCCGCGCTCACCCATGCCCCGGGTCAGGCGATTCTCCGGCAGCAGCGTGTGGCGCAGATGCAGCACACCCGGCATCACGGCACCAAAGGCCTCGCGATTCCTGATCATCCCGGACAGGGCCGTGCCACCCATGTTGACCCCGTGATAGGCGCGCTCCCGCGAGACCAGGTAGGTACGCTGTGCCTCCCGGCGGGCCATGTGGTAGGCGAATGCGATCTTGATCGCGGTATCGATTGCTTCGGATCCGGAATTGCAGAAGAAAATGTGGTCGAGCTGCGGCGGCGTCAGTGCCGCTACTGCATTGGCAAGCTCGAAGGCACCGGGGTGGCTACGCATGAAGGACGGCGTGTAGTCGAGCGTGCGCAACTGCTCGGCCACCGCCGCGGCGATTTCCGGGCGGCAGTGGCCCGCGGCGCTGGTGAACAGCCCGGAGCTTCCGTCCAGGATCTTGCGGCCGTGCTGGCTCCAGTAATACATGCCGCTCGCCTTGACGAACAGCCGCGGCTCGCGCTTGAAATCCCGATTGTTCGTGAAGGGCAGCCAGTGCCGTTCCAGCGCCTGCGGTGTCAGTTCCATAACGCTCCCCGTCCCCTTATCCGAATGTAGAGCCGATGTCGGCCGCGGCCGCCTGCAGCCGCGGCACGAACTCGATGGCGCGCATCAGCGGCAGGCGTGCGGTCGCGCCCTGCACCGCCACGGCCGCGACAATTTCCCCGTGCCGGTCGCGCACCGGCACGGCCACGCAGGCGACACCGAGGACATATTCCTCGTTGTCGACCGCGTAACCGGCGTTGACGATGCGATCCAGTTCCGAGCCCAGGACCTGGCGGTCCGTGATGGTGCGCAGGGTGAAGCGCTCGAGGGCCATGATCTCGAGCAGACGCTGCCGGTCCGCGCCGGGCAGATGGGCCAGCAGCAGCTTGCCGCTCGCACAGCAATGCGGGGGCATGCTGGCGCTGCCGACGGGAACCTGCAGGCGTAGCGGCCAGTTGGCCTCGATGCGGTCCAGGTAGATGAGCGCGCCCTTGTAGAGCACGGCCAGGTTGCAGCTCTCCTGTATATCGCTGACCACGCGGCGCAGCACCAGGCGCCGCTCGGTCGCCGCAGCGTCGTTGCGCAGCACCTCGAGCCCGAAGCGCGAGAGGCGATCGCCGATCATGTAGGCGCGGCCACCCGGCTCCCGGCTCAGGAAGCCGGCCTCCTCGAACAGCGCGAGCGTGCGATGCAGGGTCGGCTTGGGCAGCTCGGTGGCCTGCATCAGCTCCGACAAGGTGACCGCGCGAGCCGCCCGCACCAGGACCTCGAGCACGCCAAAAGCCTTCAGCGTCGAGGAGGTCTCGTTGGCGATTTCGCGTGGCGCACTGGCCAGGGACAGGCTGGCTCTTTTCATGGCACTCCGACCAGGGACAAGCTATTCCGATAATCGATACAAAACATCGCGAATGGAAAGATTAATTTGCCATAGGTGGCTCTGGAAGCCTATTCTATCCATTAATAAGACCTTTTGTCTCTATTAATGGTACCAAAGAGAGGCCAGCCCGCCGTGAACCCAGCGCCGCAAAAGATGGGCCCTTCCGAGGCCCTGGTGGAAGTACTCGCCGCCAACGGCGTCAAGCATGTCTTCGGGATCGTCGGCTCCGCCTTTATGGACGCGCTCGACATCTTTCCGGCGGCCGGAATCAAGTTCGTACCGGTCGCACACGAACAGGGCGCGATCCACATGGCCGACGGTTACGCCCGGGCCTCGGGCCGGCACGGCGTCTGCATCGCCCAGAACGGCCCTGGTGTCACCAATTTTGTGACCGGGGTAGCGGCCGCCTACTGGGCGCATTCGCCGGTCGTGTTCATCACGCCCGAAACGGGCTCGATGTCCCTGGGCCTCGGTGGCTTTCAGGAAACCGAACAGCTGCCCATCTTCTCGAAGATCACCAAGTACCAGGGCCACGTCAACAACCCTAAGCGGATGGCGGAGATCGCGGCGCGCTGCTTCGATCGGGCCATGCTCGAGTTGGGGCCGACGCAGCTCAACATTCCGCGCGACTTCTTCTACGGCGAGTTCGAAACCACCATTCCGGCGCCGATGCGCTTCGCCGTCGGCCCCGGCGACGCCGCGGCGCTCGACGCGGCGGCCGCAACCCTCGCCGGCGCGCGCTTTCCGGTGATCCTGGCCGGTGGCGGCGTCGTCATGTCAGGCGGCGGCGCGGCGGCGGTTGCGCTCGCCGAAGCGCTGGGTGCCCCGGTGTGCAGCAGCTATCTGCACAACGACTCCTTTCCCGCCTCGCACCCCCTCGCCGTCGGGCCGCTGGGCTACCAGGGTTCCAAGGCCGCCATGAAGCTCATCGCGCAGGCCGACGTGGTACTGGCCCTGGGCACGCGCCTCGGGCCCTTCGGCACCCTGCCGCAGCACGGGCTCGACTACTGGCCCAAGCAGGCGCGGATCATCCAGGTGGACGCCGATCCGCGCATGCTGGGTCTGGTCAAGCCGATTTCCACCGGCATCCACGCGGACGCCCGTGCTGCCGCGGTGGCGCTGCTCGAGCGCCTCCAGGGCCGCCCACTGGCCGGCGCCGCCAATCGAGCCGAGCGCAGCGCGCGGATCAGCGCCGAGAAGCAGGCCTGGGAGAGCGAGCTGACCGCCTGGACGCACGAGCGGGATCCTTACTCGCTCGAAGCCGCCAGCGCCTCAAAGTACCTGCATCCGCGCGAGGTGCTGCGGGCGCTGGAGAAGGCGATGCCGGCCAATGCCATGGTCTCGACCGATATCGGCAACATCTGCTCGGTCGCCAATTCCTACCTGCGCTTCGATGCGCCGCGCTCCATGTTTGCGGCGATGAGTTTCGGCAACTGCGGTTACGCATTTCCGGTGATCTGCGGTGCGAAGATCGCCAGCCCCGATCGGCCCGCATTCGCCTATGTCGGCGACGGCGCCTGGGGCATCAGCTTCAATGAAATGCTCACCTGCGTGCGCGAGAGCATCGGCGTCACGGTCCTGGTGTTCAACAACGGCCAGTGGGGTGCGGAGAAAAAGAACCATGTTGATTTTTATTCACGGCGCTACCAGGGCGTCAATCTCCAGAATCCCAGCTGGGCGGGCGTAGCGCGCGCCTTTGGCTGCGCCGGGGTCACCGTAGACCGGCTTACTGACGTGGGCCCCGCCCTGCAGGAGGCGGCGCGCGCGCAAGGCGAGGGCCGCGCCACCATTCTGGAGATCATGGTCACCCAGGAACTGGGTGACCCGTTCCGCCGTGATGCCCTGTCGAAGCCGGTTCGATCGCTGGAAAAATACCGGGCCTACGCCTGAGACGCCTGGCGCCTTGAGCGACGATCCACCCATGAACCAGGTCCCCCTGCTGCGAAAGTCGCTGCAGCGGCGGCACATGCAGATGATCGCGCTCGGCGGCGTGATCGGGGCGGGCCTGTTTGTCGGCAGTGGCGTGGTCATCGGGTCGGCCGGCCCGGCGGCGATCATTTCCTTCGCGCTCACGGGCATGCTGGTCGTACTGGTGATGCGGATGCTCGCGGAGATGGCGGTGGCCTGCCCGGTGCTGGGGGGCTTCTACGAATACAGCCGCCTCGCGCTCGGTGAACTGGCCGCGTTCCTGACCGGCTGGATGTACTGGTACTTCTGGATCATCGTGGTCGCGCTCGAGGCCGTGGCCGGCGCCCGATTGCTCGGTCAGTGGTGGCCCGCCGTGCATCCCTGGGAGTTCACTCTGGGGCTCACGGCGCTGTTTACGGTCGTGAATCTGCTGTCCGTGCGCTCTTACGGCGAGGCGGAATTCTGGTTCGCGTCGATCAAGGTGGTGGCCATCGTCCTGTTTCTGTGCGCCGGTGGGATGTACATCACGGGGCTGTGGCCCGGCAGCACGGGCGGCGTAGCCCACCTGACGGTCCACGGCGGCTTCATGCCGAACGGAATCGTGCCGGTCCTTACCGGCGCGGTGGCAGCCACCGGATTTTACTTCGGTACGGAGATCATCGCCGTGGCGGCGGCGGAATCCGCTGAACCCGAGAAATCCGTGGCCGCGGCGATGCAGTCGGTGATCTGGCGTGTACTGATATTCTACGTGGGCTCCATCTTCCTGGTGGTCGCCATCGTGCCGTGGAACGACGCGGCGAGCATGCAGCGCCCGTACGTGAGCGTGCTGCAGGCGCTTCACGTCCCGGGTGCCACCCTCGTCATGGGCGCGATCATCCTGACGGCCGTGCTGTCGGCGCTGAATTCAGGGCTGTTCGCCTCCTCCCGGATGCTGATGGCATTGGCCGTCAACGGCGATGCGCCGCGGCTGTTTGCCCGTCTGGACGCGCGCGGCGTGCCGGTGGCGGCGATTCTTGCCGGAACGGCGTTCGCCTATTCCGCGGTGGTGATGAGCTACGTATCGCCGGACAAGGTCTTTGCGTTCCTGGTCAACTCCTACGGCACCGTGGCCATCTTCGTGTACGTGCTGATCGCCGCCTCCGAGCTGAAATTGCGGCGGCGCCTGGAAGCGCAGATGCCGGAGCGGCTGCGCATCCGCATGTGGGGCTTCCCGCAGCTCACGATCATCGCCATTGTGCTGATGCTGGCGATCGTGGCAGCGATGGCCTTCATTCCCGAGCAGCGCGCACCGCTGGTCTTTGGCCTCGTGAGCGTGGCCGTCATGCTCGCCGGATACGGCGCGCGCAATCTGCTGCGCGCGGGCGGCGATCAATCCAAGCGGGGCCGATGAAAATCCCCTTGGCCAGCGCAGCCACCGGCTTCGGCGCGAGTCAGCTGACCGGGGTCCTCGGGGCTGCGGCCATCGCCGTGCTGGCCATGTCGGTCTCCAGCCTGCTCGGCCAGGCGGTCTTTCACGTGCGGCACTCACCGGTGAGCCCCGTGATGCTGGCGGTGGTCTGCGGAGTGGCGCTCGGTCAGCTGCCCGCGGTGGCGTCCCGGGTACGCTCCGGCGCCTGCTTTGCTTCCTGCCAGATTCTGCAGCTTGGGATCGTGCTGGTAGGCCTGAAATTGTCCTTTGCGAGCACGCTCCTCATCGCCGGCCGCGCCCTGCCGATCGTCGCCGCCTGCCTGTTGGTGTCCGCGCTGGCATCGCTCCTGCTGGCCCGCGCCCTCGGATTGCGGCGCGAATTCGGCCTGTTGATCGCGATCGGCACCAGCGTCTGCGGCTGCACTGCGGTGCTCGCGAGCAGCCCGCTGCTGTGCGTGCGCAAGGAAGAGATGGGATATGCCATCAGCTGTGTCGTGATCATGGGCTTAACGGGCATGCTCCTGTATCCGTGGCTGGCGCACGCCAGCTTCACCGCCGATCCGATCGCCGCCGGCATTTTCCTGGGCACCTCGATTCACGATACCTCGCAGGTCATGGGCGCGGCCCTGCTGTACTCGCAGACCTTCGCGGCGCCCTCGGCGCTCGCCGCAGCCACCGTGGCGAAACTGCTGCGCAACCTGACGCTCGTCGTGTTGTTGCCGACGCTCGCCATCCGCAACGCACGCCGGGACTGTGAGTTAAAGATCGACGAGCAGACCGGAAGGAGCGGTTGGTGGACGCAGCTCCACCTGCTTCGATCTGCCATCCCCCCGTTCGTGCTGCTGTTCATCCTGCTGGTCGCAACCCGCAACCTGGGCGATGCCGCGGCGGCCGCCGGCACGATTCCCGGCGAGCTGTGGGCGCAGTTTGGTGACGCCGCGGCCCACGTATCAGAGTACGCCCTGACGATCGGCATGGCCGGCGTGGGCCTGACCCTGTCCGTCACTGAACTGCCACGCCTGGGCCTGCGCCCCTTCGCGGTGGCCGCCGGAGCCGCGCTGGTCGTGGTGTGCGCGAGCTGGCTTCTCAGTTCGGCCTTGCGACCCTAGGCGCGTGCTGCTGCTCGTCTTCAATGCCGGCAGTTCCTCGCTGAAGTTCGACCTGCTGGACGCCGCGGACAACGCGCCGCCGCGCCGTGTCGCGGCAGGCGCTTTCATCGACGCCGCCGATGGCTCCGGGCACTTTGTGTTGCGCACGACAGGGCCTTCGGATGGATCCGGCGCACGGGTCGGCTCCCTGGCCGAGGCTGCGGCGTTCACGCTGCAGTGGCTGGCCAACCCGGCAGTGCACGGCCGCAGCCTGCTGGCCGGCCTGACGGCCACCGTGCATCGCATCGTTCACGGGGGCGAGCGCTTTCGCGGCACGACCCGTCTGGGCGACCCTGAGATTGCGGCGCTCGACGAACTCAGCCCCTTGGCGCCGCTGCACAATCCGCCGGCATTGGCGGTCATCGACGTCGTACGCCGCAGGCTCGAGCCGGAGATCCCCGTCGTTGGCGTATTCGACACGGCCTACTACGCGGACCTGCCCGAGGCAGCCTATCGATATGCCGTGCCCTCGGGCTGGCGCAAAGAATTTGGAGTCCGTCGCTACGGATTCCACGGGTTGGCGCATCGCTATCTGTGCCAGCGGGCGTGCGCGCATCTCAAGGCCTCGCCGGCGACGGCGCGCCTGGTCAGTCTGCAGCTGGGCCGGGGGTGCTCCGTGACGGCAACGGCGG
>DASWFL010000367.1:0-3908 GCA_036394255.1 Steroidobacteraceae bacterium | reverse complement strand
GACCTCATCGAGCAACCTGTTCATGCGCGCCGCCAGTGCGCGATAGGGCCCCGGCGTCGCCATGTCGACGCCCGCGCGCTTGTACAGCTCGTAGGGGTAGTCCGAGCCCCCCGCACGCAGCAGGGTGAGAAAGCGCTCGCGCGCCGGCGCGCCCTCACTGACGATCGCATCGGTGAACCAGGCGGCCCCGGCCATCGAGGTGGCGTACTGATAAACGTAGAAATCGTAGTAGAAATGCGGGATCACGGCCCATTCGATGCAGTACTCTGGGTCGATCTTCATGACCCCCTCGGCTTCACCGTAGTACTTGCGCAGCAGACCGCAATACATCTCACTCATGCGCGCGCCCGAGAGCGGCCGGCCCTGCTCCAGCTCCTCGTGGATCGCCAGTTCGAATTCGGCGAACATCACCTGGCGGAAATAGGTGGCGCGAATTCTTTCCAGACCTTCACCCAGGTAGTAAAGTTTTTCGGCGCGATTGGCCGCATGTTCGACCATGTAGTCGTTCAGCAGCATCTCGTTGCCGATCGAGGCCGACTCCGCGATGAAAGTGGAGTAATTTGACTTTTCGAATGGTTGCACCCGATTCGCCAGCAGCGAGTGAACCGCATGACCCCATTCGTGCGCCAGCGTCGTCAAGGCTTGGTAGTCGTTGTTGTGATTAAGCAGCAGGTAAGGATGCACGTCATACGCAAAGGGATTCATGTAGGCGCCCAGCTTCTTGCCCTCCGCGGGGTAGACGCTCATCCACTTCGACGCGAAGCCCTTGCGCATGAGGCCGAGGTAATCCTCGCCCAGCGGCTGCAAGGCTTCCAGCGTGATGCGCTCGGAATCCGCGACGTCGAACTGCGGCTGCTTGTCGAGCTTGAACATCGACGGATAGTTGTCGTAGTAGTGCAGATCGTCAGTGATGCCGAGCAGGCGCTTGCGCAATTTCAGGTAGCGATGCAGGGTGGGCAGTGCCGCGTTGGCCTCGGCAACCAGCGTGCGATACACCTTGTCGGGCATATTGTCCGGAAATTGCGCCGCCTGCAGCGCGGTGTCGAACTTGCGCGCCTGGGCGGTGAAATGATCGCCCATGACCTGCGTGGTGAGCATCGAGCCCGCCGTGCCCTCAAATTTCTTCCAGGCGCTCCAATATTCGTCAAACACCAGCTTGCGATCGGCACGCACCTGTGACTGGCGGAACTTCTCGTAGCTCGACTGCGATAGCCGGGCCTGCTGGCCGTCACTGAGCGTGACGGTAGGCACGGGCAGCTCGGAGTTGGCCAGCTGACTGTGGAGCGTATCAGGCTGCGCCAGCAGGCTTCCGGCGGAAGCCAGGATCTTCTCCGCTTGGTCGTCCAGGGTGTGCGGCGCCGATCGCAACGTGTTGTCGAGGTAATAGCCGAAGCGTCCCGCGAGTGTCTTGTTGGCGGCCTTGAAGGCTTTAACCTTCGCGGCACCCACCTTCACGATCTCGGGTGCCACCCACGAGGTGCTCTCGTTCAGATGTGTGTTCAGCCCCTGAGCCTGCTGATAGCGCTCCAGGTTCGCGGCAACCCGTAGATCGTGGTCCGACAGCAGTGAAGCGTAGGTCCCCAAGCGCAACGATTCACGATTCAGGTCGCTGATGGCCACCAGCGCCTTGAGCATGGCAGCCGCGCTCCGGCCGAGCGTTCCCTTGTAGCCGCCGAGCTTTTCGGCCGCCGCGCGGGTCCTGGCATAGGAGTCGTCCCAGGCCTTGGGCGTGGGATACAGATCGGTCAGATCCCAGTCCGAGGCGGGTGCAGAAGTCGCGGCAGTCGCGGCGGGCGCTGGCGCGTCTTCCGCCCCGGCCGTCTGCAATCCGAGCATCAAGAATGCCGCGCCAATAATAAAGCCGGCACCTGAGCGCAATTGAACCCGCTGCATGAGCGTTCCCCCGAACGGTTTGAGTGCGGCGATTCTACCGTGGGGTTGCGACGGCACCAAGTCCGTGCGACCCGGCAGTGATTCTCTTAGACTGGCCGCATGCCCAGTGCCAGCACTCTGATTGCCATCGGTGGCGCGTTCGGCATCCTGGTCGCGCTCACGCGCCGTCCGTTCACGTCGGCCCTGCTGTGCCTGTACCTGCTGGTGTCCGTGCTGATCAGCTCGGCCGTCATGCAATCCTTCCTCGGCATGCCCCTGACGCTGGCCGACGTGCAGTTTTTCTTTCTCGACCCGCTCGATGATCTGAAGCTGTTCCTGAATTACCCGGCGCTGGGCGTGAGTTTCCTCACCATCCTTGGGGGCGGCCTTACGCTCCTGATTTTCGGTCTGCGGTTAGAGCGGGTACGCTGGCCCGGCCCGGCGACACCGCTGGCGCACACCTTGCGCCTGGCGATTCCTGCGGTACTGCTCCTGCTGCTGGGCCGCGCCTACGGCAATCAAGCTCAGCCGACTCATGGCGGCGCCGTGGACGATCGTGAAGCCTGGAGCGCCTTCCTCGCGATGCGCCGCCTGGAGCTCGCCAATCACTGGGTGGAGCGGCTGAACGTCTTCTTCGATAACCGCGACATGCTGGCGACACTGCCTCCACCGCGTCCGCAAACGCGCTTCCCCGAGCCTGGGACCCCCGGCACCACGGCCGCGCTCACGCCACACGAGCTGCCCGACATCCTGATGGTGCTCGAGGAGAGTACCTTCGATCCGCGCTTGATCGCCCGGTGCCGCTATGCCCCCTGCGACAGTCCGATGTTCCGGGCGCCCGCCGGACAGTGGCGCTCATTGCAGGGCCCGCTGCTGGTGCATACCACCGGCGGTGGCACCTGGCTGACGGAATTCGCGTTCCTGTCCGGATTTGATTGGCGCATCTTTGGGCGCGGCGGCGCCTACGCGCCGGTATCGCTCGCGCCGCGACTGGAGCTCTCACTGCCGAAATATCTGCGCTCGCTCGGTTACCACACCGTGGTGTTCTCCGGAGTGGGTGCCGATTTCCTGCGCGCCCGCTCGGCTTATCGCTACTACGGCTTCGATGAATTCTATGCCGCACAGGATCTGAAGCTCTCCGATGACTGGCAGGCGGTGCGGGACAGCATCATTTTCAACAAGGCCCTGCAGCTGCTCGCCCAGGGCCAGGACACGCGGCCGTTGTTCGTCTTCATCCTCACGATCCGCAACCACGGCCCGCACGGCGAAGGGCGCGAGCCGCTCCCGCGGGCGGTGCACCAGGTTGAGCTCCGGCTCGGGCGGCCGTTGGCGGATTACCTGAGCCGGCTGGACGACTCCGCCCAGGACATGGCCCAGCTGCGCCGCGCCTGGCTAAACTCGCCGCGGCCACGGGTGGTCGGCTGGTTCGGTGACCATCAACCCGAATTCGCCTGGGATTACCTCAACACCATGGTGGACGTCGATCGCTCGCGTTTCGCGACCAACGCCAGTGGGCCGCATATGCGCTTTCTGACCTACCACCAGCTCAGCGCCAACTTCGGCGGGCCCACTGTGGACACCTCGCTCGCCGCCCTGGACGTGCCGTTCCTGGCGACCGAGCTGCTCGATTTCTCGGGCGTGCCGCTCGATGCCGGCATGCAGGCGGCCAGCGCCGTGTCGGCCCAATGCAATCGCCTGCTGCTTGACTGCCCCGACCGCTCCCTGATCGACGATTACATTTCCTACCGCGTCCACGACCTGCACGCGGTGCGTTGACCTAGTCCGCGCTCGCGCTCGCCTGGCTCTCCAGATATTCCCAGCGCTCCAGCCTGGCGCTCAGCTGTGTCTCGATCTCGGCGGCGCGCGCCCGGTCGCTGCGCATCCGCTCGGCACCCTCCCGAAAGTACTGCGGCTCGCACATGCGCGCCGTGAGTGCGCGCTGCTCGGACTCCAGCGCCGTGATCGCCTCCGGGAGGGCGGCCAGTTCGCGCGCTTCCTTGAAGGACAATTTTCTGCGCGCCGTGGGCGCGGCGGGC
>DASWFL010000366.1:0-5899 GCA_036394255.1 Steroidobacteraceae bacterium | reverse complement strand
ATCCGTGGACGCTACCTGAACCAGCCCGCCGGCATCTGGCTGACGCTACTGGTGGAAGGCAAGGCGCGCTTGAGCTACGAGGACCGGGAGGTGGACCTGGCGCCGGGGGACATTGCCTATGGGCCCACCTTCGCGGACGCGACGCTGCGATTCTCCGCGGATTTCCGCCAGCTGTTCGTGAACGTGCAGCGGCCAACGCTGGATCCGCGTGTCTTTGCGCCCCTGTCGCTCAAGCTCGGATATCTGCGTGGCCGCTCCGGAGTCAACAAGGTGCTGTCCGGCATGCTGCTCGCCCTTGCGGAAGTCATCCAGGAAGTCTCCTCCGAGGATCTCCGGCCGGTGGAACTGTCGCTCACGGAATTCCTGATCACGGCCCTGGCCGGTGAAAAAGGCGTATTTCGCCTTGGCGGAGTAGCAGGTGCTAGGGCGACGCGGTTGCACCGGATCTGCCAGGGCATCGAGGCGGTGCTGGGCAATCCGGGGCTGACGCTCGGCATGGTGGCGGAGCGGGAACGCGTCTCCACCCGCTACCTGCAGAAACTGTTTACCGAAGCGGGTAACAGCTTCAGCCACTACCTGCGTACGCGTCGGCTCGATCGCTGCCGCACCGACCTGATCAGCCCCATGCACGCGGAACTGTCCATCTCGGAGATCTGCTTCCGCTGGGGCTTCAATGGATCGGCCCACTTCAGTCGTGCGTTTCACAACGAGTACGGACTGTCGCCGCGCGATTACCGCCGCCTGGGCGGCAAGCTCAATCCGAGAGGGAAGACCCCGTGAGTGCAGCGGCGCCTATCCGGCCTGAAAGGGTCGACACGATCATCGCCGGGGCGGTCATCGTCACGATGGATGCGCAGCGGCGCATCTACGGGGACGGCACGCTCGCGATACAGGGAGACCGGATCGCCGCCGTGGGGACCCGCCAGGAGCTTGCCGGCCGGTTCGAGGCCAAAGAGGTGATCGACGGGAGCCGGTTTGTCATCACACCCGGATTTGTCGATGCGCACATTCACATCACCGGAGATCCCCTGACGCGCGGCTACGTGCCTGACGACATCGACGAGGCTTTCGGGGAGAAACTGGCACGCTGGGTCATTCCGCGCTTCCTGGCCCAAAATCCCGACGATGAACGCTTGTCCGCGCAACTGGCGGCGCTGCAGATGCTGCGATCGGGCACGACCTGTTTCCTCGAAGCCGGCACCATCCGGCATCTGGATGCGGTCGTGGAGGGACTCAACTCCTCCGGTATCCGCGGCCGCGTCGGCGTCTGGGTAGAGGGCCGCGACGCCGCTGCCGCCCCTCACGACACAAGCGCGAGCGACGCGGCGATCCGCACGCTGGAGGAGGAAGTGGGCCGCTACCCGGCGAACCGGGGGGCCAGGATCGCGGCCTGGCCCCTTCTGGTCGGCCATGCGACCAATACCGACGCAGTCTGGCGAGCGGCGAAGTCGATCGCGGACAGCAACGATCTGGGCGTTTCGGCCCACATGAGCCCGTTCAGGGCGGACACGGAATGGTATCTCGAACATGTGGGACGGCACCCGATCGAACATCTGGCCCACATCGGCGTACTCGGCGACCGGCTTGCGCTGACGCACCTGACTCACCTGAGCCGCGCTGAAGTACAGCTCCTCGCGCAGTCGCACACCAACGCAATCTTCTGCCCCTCCGCGGCGCTCAGGGGCGCATTCGGGGTTTCCGTGACCGGCCGATTTCCGGAGCTGCACGCCGCCGGCGTGAACATCGCCCTGGGCACGGACGGCGACCTGCCCGACCTCATGCGGCAGATGCCGCTCGGCGCGGCCGTCTTCAAGGACGCACGGCGCGATGCCAGGATATTTCCCGCGCACGAGGTGCTGGACATGGCGATCGCGGGCGGCGCCCGGCTGCTGCGGCTGCACGAGCAGATCGGCTCGCTGGCGACGGGCAGGAAAGCGGATCTCGTGCTGCACGACACGCAGCGGCCGGAATGGCAGCCCTTACTGAACGCCCTGCACCAGCTGGTCTGGTCGGCGGATGGCCGCGGCGTGCACAGCGTCTGGGTAGACGGTGTGCGGGTCGTGGACAACTATCGCTGCACGCTGCTTGATGAAGAAGAGATCTATCGAAAATCCCGGCGTGCCGCCCGGGAGCTGCTGCAGCGATCCGGAGTTCCGGCACGCTGTGCGTGGCCGATGGCCTGAACTAGACACTGCGCCATGGATATGGGAACTTTCGCCGGCGCTTGCTGAGCCGCGATCCGGAGAGGCGGGATGAGCTACCCCAATACGCTGATTTTCGTGGACCTGGCCTCTGATGATCCGGCTGCCGCGGGGGAGTTCTATGCGCAGGTCTTCGGCTGGCAGAACGATCCCCGGCCCGCCGGCGTGTTTCATCGCATGGTGCCGGGGCAGCATTTCCTCAATCCGGACGGCAAGCCGAGCGAAATCGGAAATCTCCACCTCGGCATATTCAACGTGAAAAATGCGCGGCCACATCCCAAAAGCGCTGGAGTCGCGCCGCGCAGTCTGAGTCGCAGTACGCGCAAGCCGCGCATCTGGATACTGGTGAGTGCCGATGATTCGGTCGAGCGCATCATGAGCGCGGCCGAGGAACTGGGGGCGAAGGTGCTGTGGCGCAATCACTACTGGAAGGAGTTCAACGGTTACAACCATGCCTTCCGCGATCCCTGGGGCAATGAGATCGTCCTGTGGGGCAAGGCGGGCAAGGATCCGGTCGTTCCGGACGGCTACACACGGGAATAGGACCCGGAGCTGAGTGAAAGCCGCGCGCTACAGCGGGCACGGCGGTCCTGAAGTCATCCGTTACGAGGAGGTGGGCGTTCCGGACCTCGGTCCGGCGGACGCCCTCGTCAGGGTGGCCGCCTGCGCCCTGAACCGACTCGATGTGCTGCAGCGCTCCGGTGCCTTTACTCTGCCCGGATTCCGCCTGCCGCATATCGCCGGAATGGATGTGGCCGGTGTCGTGGTTCAGCTGGGCCGCGCGGCCATCGGCATTGAAGTGGGCGACCGTGTCCTCATCAATCCTTCGCTGACCAAGGTGCGGGGCGATTCGAGATTCACTGGAGTCGATGATCGTTATGGCGAGCTCGGCGTCATAGGCGCGACTGTCGATGGGGGCTATGCCGAGTACTGCGCCGCGCCCGTCTCGCACCTGCATGTCATCCCCGCGGCATTTTCCCTTGACGAAGCCGCCTGCATCCCGACCGCCTACCTGACGGCGTGGCACGCGCTGATCGAGGTCGGAAAACTGGTGCAGGGAGAGACCGTGCTGATCCACGCGGCGGGTGGTGGCGTCTCCTCAGCGGCGATACAGCTGGCCCGGAAAATGGGTGCGACCGTGCTGGCCACGGCCCGGTCTGAGCGAAAGCTGGCCCACGCCGCCCGCCTCGGCGCGGAGCACTTGTTCCACCACCAGAGCGGCAGCATCGCCGAGTGGGCGCGCAGGGTGACGGGCGGACGCGGAGTCGACATGGTGTTCGATCACGTGGGCCCGGCCCTGTGGGCTGCTTCACTGGCGGCACTTCGGCCCCGGGGGCGGCTCGTGAACTGCGGCGCAACGACCGGGCCCGTGGTGACACTCGAGCTCGGGCAGCTGCACCTGCTGGGGCTGCAGATCCTGGGCTCCGACGCCTACTTCCACGAGGAGTTTGAGCAGGTCCTGTCGCTGTACTGGCAAGGCGGCTTCCACACGATCATCGACTCGGAGTTCCCCCTGGCGGAAGCCGCTCAGGCGCAACGCCGGATGGAGGCAGGCGAGCTCGCCGGCAAGATTGTGCTCAAGCCCTGAAAGCTGCCGCGGCGCTCAGCTGGCGCTGAAATTCCGCGCTGTCCCAATAATCGACGCGATGAACGATCCGGCCGTGCTCTACCCGGAACCGGAACATGCCCCGGATCTGGATGGGACACTCAACGGTGGAGCCACCGCCCGTATTCCGGTACCTGGCCGACATCCGGTAGGCGACCGCAACCTGCGGGCCCTCGGCAATCGTCTGCTCTATCTGGTAGTGGAGTTCGCGAAACTGCGCGAGGAAGCCCTCGAGACGGGCGCGATAGGCTCCGCGCCCCGTGATTGTTTCACCGAGCGTGGAGGTGTGTTCATTGATGAACTCTTCGCTCACGTAGCCGGCGATGTCGTCCGGGTTGCCGCGATTGAGCGCATCGATATAGCGGCGGACCGTCATCGCCGGATCGGCTTCGGCCTGGCTCATGCCTGCCGTCGCCAGCGTTCCTGCACCTTCTGGTAGACCTGCTGGTTGTGCGAGATCTCGATCCGATTGCCGTCCGGATCGCTGATCATGCAGACGTAGCCGACCGGAGGAGGAATTCGCACCGGGGGCATGGCGAGGCAATCGGCCAGCTTGGCGCGGGCCGCGATTTCATCCAGCGCCTGTTCCGTCGGCACCTCGATGCCGATGTGAGCGAACGGCGCAAGTTGCGGCTGCTTCTTGCCCTGGTCGGCGTAGAACATGACCAGCACCAGCACGAAAGGGGGATCCGCCTGGCCGGCGTGGCCCATCCACGCGCTCTTGCCCATGGCATCCTGGAATCGTTCGACCAATACCAGGGGCGTGAATTTTTCATACCAGGCGATCGACTGATCGATGTCGCACGAGGGCAGGGCAACGTGCGTCCATCGCGGGGTCTGCAGCTGGCTCAATTCCTTCACTCCTGGAGATCAGGCCGGGACGCGCGCCAGTGTGGCAAGCTATCGAATCGGTCGCGCGCGGTCTTGCTCCGCTGCGCCCGAAATCTTGGCGGGGCCGCGCGGAGCCCGTCATACAATAGACCCAAATTGCGCGAAGGTCGCCCCTGAATCATGAATCATTCCGTCGCGAGTCGCAGGGGCTGATGTGAACACCCCGGCCCTGCCCGCACATGCCCGTGTCGTCGTCGTAGGCGGCGGCATCATCGGAACTTCGGTGGCTTATCACCTGGCGCTGATGGGCTGGACGGACATCGTCCTGCTGGAACGCGACCGCCTGACCTCGGGCACCACCTGGCACGCGGCGGGGCTGATGGTGACCTTTGGGTCGACCTCGCAGACCTCCACAGAGATGCGCAAGTACACGCGCGATCTGTACCGCCGGCTCGAGGCCGAGACCGGGCAGGCCACGGGTTTTTCGCCGATTGGCTTCATCGAGACCGCGACCGACAGGGACCGGCTGGAAGAATACCGGCGTGTGTCGGCCTTCAACCGCTATTGCGGCGTGGACGTGCAGGAACTGTCACCGCGACAGGTGCAGGAGCTGTTCCCGCTGGCCAGCATCGAGGGGATGGAGGCCGGCTTCTACGTCAAGGAGGATGGCCGGGTGAATCCGGTCGATGTCACGATGGCGCTCGCCAAGGGCGCACGCATGCGTGGCGTGAAAATTCTGGAAGGGGTGCCGGCCCTCGGCGTGCTGCAGGAACGGGGCCGCGTCCGCGCCGTGCGGACCGGGGGCGGGGACATCCAGACCGAGATCGTCGTCAATTGCGCCGGGATGTGGGCACGGCAGTTCGGTGCATTGGCCGGCGTCAATGTTCCCAACCAGGCGGCCGAGCACTACTACCTCATCACCGAGGCGATCAAGGGATTGCCGCCACGCATGCCGGTGCTGGAGGATCCGGCCGCCTACGGTTATTACCGGGAGGAGGGCGGTGGGCTCATGGTGGGACTGTTCGAGCCGGTGTGCGCGCCGTGGAAGATCGAGGGCATTCCCGCCGATTTTTCCTTCGGCGAATTGCCGCCGGACTGGGAGCGGATGACGCCTTTCCTGGAGCGGGCCATGGCGCGCGTGCCGATCACGACGCAAGTCGGCATCAGGAAATTTTTTTGCGGCCCTGAGAGTTTTACTCCGGACCTGCGACCCCTGGTGGGTGAAGCGCCCGAGCTGCGGGGCTATTTCGTCGCGGCGGGG
>DASWFL010000365.1:0-13538 GCA_036394255.1 Steroidobacteraceae bacterium | reverse complement strand
GCGCGATGGCGATCAGGTTTCCCGCCAGCAGCGAGAGCACCGCCAGGGCGGTGAGGATCTGCACCCAAAGCGTCGGGTCGGCACCCAGGCCATAGACCAGGAGGCGCATGACCAGCGCGAAGGAAGCCAGTTTGGGCGCGGTCGATACAAGCAGCGCGACGCTCGCCGGCGCACCGTGGTACACGTCGGGCACCCACATGTGAAAGGGTACCGCACCGAACTTGAAGGCCACCGCCACGACGATGAAGGTGACGGCAATGACAAAGCCCGCGCCGTGCGCCGCGCCGACCGTGGCCAGCTTGTCCAGGCTCAGGGTGCCCGTTAGCCCATACAGCATTGACATGCCATAGAGCAGCGCGCCGGAGGCGATGGCACCCAGGACGAAATACTTGATGGCCGCCTCCGCCGCCACGCCCGAGTCACGGTCGAAGGCCACCAGGGCGTAGAGGGAGAGCGAGAGCAGCTCGACGCCGAGGTACACGGTGAGCAGGCTGTTGGCGGCGATCAGTACGCAGATGCCCAGGAGCGCAGTGAGCGTGAGCACCTGATACTCACCGCCTTGGATTCGGCGCCGCTCCAGATACGCCTGGGAATAGAACAGCGCAGTGCCGATCGCCAGGAATCCAGCCAGCTTGAGGAAGACACCGAGCCGGTCGGCGACATACAGTCCATCGAACAGCACGACGCGATCTTGCACCGCGCCGACGGTGGCCGTGAGCCAGGCGCAGACCGCCAGGGCAACCAGTGTGAGCATCGAAGTCAGCTGACGGCGCGCCGAGCCGGCGAAGGCATCGAACAGCAGTAGCGCGCAGATCGCCACGCTCAGCGCGATCTCCGCAATCGCCGGGCGCAGGGTAGCGAGGTTCAGGACGGCATCGTTCATCGCGTTAGCCCACCGGAATCTTGCTGATGAGGAGCTGCTGCAGCAGGTGCTGCATCGATACCTCCATCGTACGCACGAGCGGCGCCGGCCACAGGCCTACCAGCAGCACCGCCACCGCCAGCATCCCGAGCACCAGGAATTCCCGGCCGTTCAGGTCGGGCATGGCGCCGACCCGATCGTTGGCCACGGGGCCATAGATCACGCGCTTGATGAGCCAGAGCGTGTAGGCCGCCCCCAGCACCAGCGTGGTTGCCGCCAGGAATGCGTACCAGAAGCTGGCCTTGAAGGCCGCCAGAATGACGAGGAACTCGCCCACGAAGCCCGAGGTTCCCGGGAGCCCCGCGTTGGCGAGCGCGAACAGCACCATGAAAGCACCGAAGCGGGGCATCACGTTGATGACGCCACCGTAATCGCCGATGTTCCGGCTGTGCAGACGGTCGTACATCACGCCGATGCACAGAAACAGCGCGCCGGAAATCAGCCCGTGCGAGATCATCTGCACCATGGCGCCGTCGAGTCCGTTGACCGCACCGCGCAGCAATCCGGTCGCGCCCTGGATGTCAAAGGCGAGAAACGCGCCCAGGGTCACGAATCCCATGTGTGCGATTGACGAATAGGCGATCAGCTTCTTCATGTCGGTCTGCATCAGCGCCACGAAGCCGATGTAGACGACGGCAATGAGCGAGAGAGCGATCACCAGCCAGTCGAGCTCGCGGCTCGCGTCGGGCGTGATGGGCAGGCTGAAGCGCAGCAGGCCGTAGCCGCCCATCTTCAGCATGATCGCCGCCAGGATCACCGAGCCCCCGGTGGGCGCCTCGACATGCGCGTCGGGCAGCCAGGTATGCACGGGCCACATCGGCACCTTGACCGCAAAGGCCAGGAGAAAGGCCAGGAAGATCCAGCGCTGTTCCGCCAGCGACAGCGGAAGCGACTGGAATCCGGCGATCGTGTAGTCGCCGGACTGTACGTAGAGGTAGACCAGCGCCACCAGCATCAGCACCGAGCCGAGGAAGGTATACAGGAAGAATTTCAGCGTCGCGTACACACGCCGCGGACCACCCCAGATGCCGATGATCAGGAACATCGGGATCAGCATGGCTTCCCAGAAGAAATAGAACAGCAGCGCGTCCAGCGCGCAGAACACGCCGATCATCAGGCCCTCGAGTATCAGGAAGGCGGCGTAGTACTGCGCCGGGCGCTTGTCGATGACGCTCCAGCCGGCAATGATGACCGGCACCGTCATGAACGCGGTCAGCAGGATCAGGGGCAGCGAGATCCCATCCACGCCGAGGAAATACTCGGCGTGCAGCTGCGGGATCCAGGCCAGCCGTTCCAGGTACTGAAAACCCGAGGTCGTGGTGTCAAATCCCTGCCACAGCGGCAGGCACAGCGCGAAGGTCAGCAGGGCCACCAGCAGCGCGAACCAGCGCGCCAGCCGCGCCCTGGCATTGCCGATGAGCAGCGTGAGCAATCCGCCGCCGACGGGCAGCCAGATGAGGGTCGAGAGTATGCCGGTACCGTGCATGAGGGGTGCAGCCTGCTAGATTCTGATCAGGAACCAGCCCAGCAGCAGGACCAGGCCCACGATCATCCAGAACGCGTAGGAATACAGGAATCCGCTCTGGATCAGCCGCGCCCGGCTTGCAAACCACCCCACCGCCTGCGCCGAACCGTTCACGATCGCCCCGTCGATCACGGCTTCATCGCCGCCACGCCAGAGCGCCAGCCCTATCCCTCTGCCGGCGCGCGCCAGCACATTTTCATTGAACCAGTCGAAGTAGTACTTGTTGACGAGCAGGCGGTACAGCCAGCCCAGGCGCTGCTGAATCGCATCGGCCTGGTCCGGGCGGCGCAGCACGAAATGCCACGCGCCCGCCACACCCGCAGCGGCCAGCCAGAGCGGCAGGCTCAGCACCGAATGAAACGCAAAGGCCGCCGCGCCATGAAAATCGCGGCCGATCTCGGCCACCACGTCGTTGGTTCCGAGCACCCTGATCGCGCCACCGAAGAAGCCCCCGAACAGGACCGGTTCGATGGTGCAGAAGCCGATCAGCAGGGAGGGGATGGCCAGCGCCACCAGCGGCCCCTTCATGTCCCAGCCGACATCGTGGAAGTGCTCCTCGGTGTGATGCTCGAGGCGCGAGGAACCATGAAACGTCATGAAGATCATGCGGAACGTATAGAACGCCGTGACGAACACCCCCGCCGTGACGCAGAAGTAGGCGTAGCCCGCGCCGATTCGATGCGAGGCGTGCACGGCCTCGATCAGGGCGTCCTTGGAATAAAACCCGGAAAAGAACGGCGCGCCAATCAGCGCCAGCGCACCGATCAGGCTGGTCCAGTAGGTCACCGGCATGCGCAGGCGCAACCCGCCCATCTTGCGCATGTCCTGCTCGTGGTGCAGGGCGATGATGACCGCGCCGGCAGCCAGGAACAGCAGCGCCTTGAAAAAAGCGTGCGTCATGAGATGGAAGATCGCGATGCTGTAGGCCGACACCCCCAGCGCCACCGTCATGTAGCCGAGCTGCGAGAGCGTGGAGTAGGCGACGACCCGCTTGATGTCGTTGTTGACGACGCCCAGAAAGCCCATCAACAGGGCGGTGGTGGCACCAATCACCAGCACGAAGGACGAGGCGGTCGCGGAATATTCAAACAGCGGCGACATGCGCGCCACCATGAAGATACCGGCCGTCACCATGGTGGCGGCGTGGATGAGCGCGGAGATCGGCGTCGGGCCTTCCATGGAATCGGGCAGCCAGACGTGCAGGGGCATCTGCGCCGACTTGCCCATCGCCCCGACGAACAGGCAGATGCAGATCACGGTGAGCGCCGGCCAGCCGGCGGTGCCCGCGACGTGCAGCGTCTGGGTCGCGATCTGCGGTGCCCGCTCGAAGGCCGTGTGGTAATCGAGTGAGCCGGTGTAATAGAGCACGCCGGCAATGCCGAGCAGGAAGCCAAAATCGCCGACGCGATTGACGATGAAGGCCTTCAGGTTGGCGAAGATGGCGCTCGGGCGCGTATACCAGAAGCCGATCAGCAGGTAGGAAACCACCCCCACCGCCTCCCAGCCAAAGAACAGCTGCAGGAAGTTGTCCGCCATGACGAGCATCAGCATCGCGAAGGTGAACAGCGCGATATAGGCGAAGAAACGCTGAAAACCCGGATCATCGCTCATGTAGCCCACGGTGTAGACATGCACACACAGGGAGACGAAAGTCACGACCACCATCATCAGGGCCGTGAGCCGATCGACGAGAAACCCCACCTGCATGTGCACCGAGTCGCTCAGCAGCCAGGTGTAAACGGGCGCGTCGTAAACAGGCGTGCCGTGGAGCGATTGCCACAGCACCCGTATTGACAGCGCGCAGGCGAGCGCCACTGCACCGATCGCGACCGCCGCGGCCCCTGCCCGCCCGAGCAGCCGGCCCCCGAGCCCGGCGAGGATCGCGGCGATGAGCGGGGCTAGGGGTATGGCCAGCAGGAGCTGTGGGTTCATGTCAGCCGCGCAGGGTGCTCAGATCTTCGACGTTGATGCTGCGGCGTTCGCGGAACAGCACCACGAGAATGGCCAGGCCGATCGCCGACTCCGCGGCCGCCACGGTCAGAATGAAGAACACGAACACCTGGCCATCGAGCTGGCCGAGGAAGCGCGAGAATGCCACGAAATTGAAATTGGCCGACAGCAGCAGCAATTCGATGCACATCAGCAGCAGCAGCACGTTGCGCCGGTTGATGAAAATGCCCGCGACCGACAGGGCGAACAGCACGGCGGAGAGCACCAGCATGTGGCCGAGGCTGATCATGGCCGCGGCTCCGCGCCCATCTTGACGATGCGCACCCGATCGCTCGCGCGCACGGCGACCTGCGCGGCAATGTCCTGGGCCTTCAGGCCCTTGCGGCGGCGCAGGGTCAGCGAGATGGCGGCAATGATCGCCACCAGCAGCAGCATGGCCGCGATCTCAATGGCATAGGCGTAGCGCGTGAACAGCGCCGTGCCCAGGGCGGTGGCGTTGCTGTAGCCGGCCGGAAGCGGGACCGCCCCGCGCGTCGCGTCCACGCCCAGGCGACGCTGCACGATGACGCCGACGATCTCGGCGATCACGATCGCGGTGACGATCCAGCCTAGCCAGGCGTAGCGGGTGAATCCGCGCCGCAGCTGCTCGACATTGACGTCGAGCATCATCACCACGAACAGGAACAGCACCATCACGGCCCCGACGTAGACCAGCACCAGCACGATGGCCAGGAACTCCGCCTCGATCAGCAGCCAGAGCACGGCGCTGGTGCAGAAGCACAGCACCAGGCTGAGCGCCGCATGCACGGGATTGCGCGCCGTGATCACGCCCACGCCGGCCAGGACCAGGATGGTCGCCAGCGCGTAGAACAGGACGGTGACGAGCATGCGGCTCCTTACTCCCCTACCACGCCCGCCTAGCGGAAGCGGGCATCCGCTGCCTTGTCCGCGGCGATCATCGCTTCATAGCGCTCGCCCACCGCCAGCAGCTTGTCCTTGGTCATGATGTTCTCACCGCGATGTTCCATGTGATATTCGTGGATGCGCGTCTCGACGATGGCGTCCACCGGACAGGCCTCTTCGCAGAACCCGCAGTAAATGCACTTGAACAGGTCGATGTCGTAGCGTGTGGTGCGGCGCGTCCCGTCGACGGCGACGGCGGAGTCGATCGTGATGGCCAGCGCCGGGCAGACCGCCTCGCAGAGCTTGCAGGCAATACAGCGCTCCTCGCCATTGGGATAGCGGCGCAGCGCGTGCAGGCCGCGGAAGCGCACCGATTGCGGTGTCTTCTCCTCCGGGTAATTGATGGTGATCTTGCGCCGGAACAGCGAGCGCAGGGTCACTCCCAGGCCCTTGAGCAGTTCCCAGAGCGCGAAGGTCTTGATGGTGTCCGTCAGTGCCATGCTGCGCGCCCTCAAGTCCGCCACGGACCGATGCGGAACCAGGCGAACACGGCCTCGACCGTGATCCACACCAGCGTGATCGGAATCAGCACCTTCCAGCCCAGGCGCATGATCTGATCGTACCGATAGCGCGGAAAGGTCGCCCGCAGCCACAGGAACACGCACAGCAGCAGGAAGATCTTCAGGGCCAGCCAGTGGGTGCCGTCGCCCACCATCAGTCCTAGCAGCGGCACGCCACGGATCGCACTGGCCGCGGGCAGGTAGCCATCGAAGGGGCTGAGCCAGCCGCCCAGAAAAAAGACCGCGGTCAGCGCCGCGATCAGAATCATGTTGGCGTATTCGGCCAGGAAGAACAGCGCAAAGCCGATCCCGGAATACTCGACATGAAAGCCCGCGACGATCTCCGACTCGCCTTCCGCGACATCGAAGGGCGCGCGATTGGTCTCCGCCACGCCGGAGATGAAATACACCATGAACAGGGGGAACAGCCAGACCACGTTCCAGTGAAAGGGCGCGCCCCGCTGGTGTGCGACGATGGCGCCGAGGTTCAGGCTCCCCGCCGCCATCAGGACGCCGACGAGCGCGAATCCCATGGCGATCTCATAGGCCACGACCTGCGCGGCCGAGCGCATGGCGCCGAGAAAGGCGTACTTCGAATTCGAGGCCCAGCCGGCCAGAATCACCCCGTACACCCCCACCGAGGTCAGGGACAGGTAGTACAGGACGCCCGCGTCCACATCGGCGATGGCGTAGCCGGGCGCCAGCGGGATCACCGCCCAGGCGGCGAAGGCCGGAATCAGGGTGAGCGCCGGGGCCAGCCTGAACAGGATCCTGTTCGAGCGCGCCGGCACCACCACTTCCTTGATCAGCAGCTTCACGACGTCGGCGAAAGGCTGGCCGATGTACTCGGTGTGCGGGATCCCAAACAGGCGCACCCGGTTCGGCCCGCGGCGCATCTGCATCCAGCCGATGAGCTTGCGCTCCCAGAGCGTGAGATAGGCGACGCTGAGGATGAGCACGATGCACAGCGCCACGATGATGAGCGTCGAATGCGCGTAGGCGGGGAGCGTCTGCCACAGCTGCGTGAGCCGGGTCGGAGCGCTCACGAGCGGTACTCCGAGACGCCCGCCCGGGCGCTGCGCGTCGCCTGCAGGGAGGGTGATCGGCGCAGCAGCGCATCGACCTGGTACATCGGCACGTCGACCAGGGTCTCCACGCCCGAAGGGTCCTTGCTGGCAAAATCCCCTGCATGCTGGAGCGGCGGTGCCGCCTCGACGGCGGCGCGCAGCTCATCGCGAACCTGCTCGGAGGACTGGTAGTCGAAGTCGGGCAGCTGCAGCAGGTTGCCCAGCACGCGCAGCACCTTCCACGAGGGGCGCGCCGAGCCCGGCGGCCGTGCGGCACCGCTGAAGCTCTGCCAGCGACCCTCGAGGTTCACGAAGGTGCCGGAGGTTTCGGCGTAGGCCGCGGCGGGCAGCAGCACCTGGGCCACCTGCAGGAGCTGCGCCGAGACATGCGTGCTGATCGCGCCCACGAAGCCCGCGCGCCGCAGGCTCTCGAAGGCCAGGGGCTCCAGGCCGTCGGCCCAGGGCTCCGTTCCCAGCAACAGGTATCCGGCCAGGGGCTGCTCCAGCATCTGCCGGGCGTTGAGACCCGGCCTGGCGCGCACCCGGCCGGCCCGTTCACGGTGCGGAAGGCAGCCCGCCTGATAGGCACCGACGCCATTGGCCCCTTCGAGCAGTTCTCCCAGGGTGGCGCCCGTGACCCGCGCGAGCTCGCGCGCCAGCTGGCGCAGTTCAGCGTAGGCGTAGTGTCGCGAAGCGAGCGCCCCCAGCCAGATTGCGCGGCGCCCGGTGCCGAGCGAGCGGGCAATGGCCCGGTGCGCGTCGGTGGTGGTCCGGCCCTCGAGCCGTGCGGCGAGCGGCGGCGGCAGGAACTGCGCATTGGCCTCCAGGGCCGCGATCAGGACCCCACCGAGCTCGCGCACCATCTGCGCCGGACCGGCGCACAGGGCGGTCCCCACCGGAAACAGATAGTCGAAATTCTCCGGGTTCAAGAAGCTCACCCGCGCACCGCGCAGCGCCGCCTTGCGTACCCGATGGGCCAGCATGGGCAGCTCGGCGCGCAGATTCGAACCCACGATGAACAGCGCGTCGAGCGCATCGACTTCGCTCAGACCCAGACCGAGACCGGGCACGGCCGGATCGCTCCCCTGGTCACGAAAATCCCGTTGCCGCAGGCGATGATCAATATTCGCGCTGCGGCAGCCTTCAGCCAGCCGGGCGAACAGATGCAGCTCCTCGACGGTGCTCGAGGGGTGCGCCAGGAACCCCAGCTGCGTGCCACCCGCCTGCGCGGCCGCGCCCAGCAGACCCTCCGTCATGGCCGCCAGCGCGCTGTCCCAGTCCGTTTCCTGCCAACTGCCGTCACCGGCTCGTACACGCGGTGCCGTCAGGCGCTCCTCGCTGTAGAGGCCCTCGTAGCTGTAACGGTCGCGATCAGCGATCCAGGTCTCGTTGATCTCTTCGCAGGGCTGGGGCACGACGCGCATCAGTTGGCCGCGCAGCACGTGCCCGTAGAGCCGGCTGCCGAATCCGTCATGCGGCGAGATCAGTGGATGCTGGGTCATCTCCCACGCCCGCGCATGAAAACGAAAGGGTTTGCTGTTGAGCGCGCCGACCGGGCATAGATCGATGATGTTGCCCGACAGTTCGTGATCGACGCTGCGTTCGATATAAGTCCCGATCTGCATGTGCTCGCCTCGGCCCGTGGTGCCGAGTTCCTGGATGCCGGCGATATCCTGGCCGAAGCGCACACAGCGCGTGCAGTGGATGCAGCGGGTCATGTCGGTCGAGACCAGCGGCCCGAGGCTCTGGTCGCTCACCACCCGCTTGCCTTCGGTGTAGCGCGAAAGATCGCGGCCAAAGCCCACCGCGAGATCCTGAAGCTCGCATTCCCCGCCCTGATCGCAGATCGGGCAGTCGAGCGGGTGATTGATGAGCAGGAATTCCATCGTCGCCTTCTGCGCCGCGATCGCCCGGGGCGAGCGCGTGTAGATCTTCATCCCTTCGGTGACCGGCGTCGCGCAGGCCGGCAGCGGCTTCGGCACCTTCTCGACTTCGACCAGGCACATGCGGCAATTGGCGGCGATCGAGAGTTTGTCGTGGTAGCAGAAGCGCGGTACGTAGACGCCGTTCGCATCCGTGACACGGATGATCATCGCACCCTTGGGCGCCTTCACGGCCACCCCGTTCACCTCGACGTTGACGAACTCCGCGCTCACGCAGCCGCCTGCCGCGCAGCTTCGACGATGCTGCGTCCGCCGTGATCGACCATGTATTCGAATTCCTGGCGGTAGTGCTTCAGGAAGCTCTGCACCGGCCAGGCCGCCGCGTCGCCCAGCGCACAGATGGTGTGCCCCTCGATGCGGTTGGCTACATCGAGCAGGAGCCCGAGGTGCTCGCGGGTCCCCTCCCCGGCCAGGATGCGCTTCAGGGTGCGGTTCAGCCAGCCCGTGCCCTCGCGGCAGGGCGTGCACTGCCCGCAGGACTCCGCCATGTAAAAGCGTGTCAGCCGCTCCAGCGTACGCACCATGCAGGTGGTCTCGTCCATGACGATGACGGCGGCCGAACCGACGCTCGAGCCCGCGGCTTTCAGCGAGTCGTAGTCCATGTTGGTCTTCATCATGATCTCGCCCGGCACCACCGGCACGGACGAGCCGCCCGGAATGACGGCCTTGATGTGCCGTGCCTTCCAGATGCCTCCGGCCATGTCGAGCAGCTCGGCGAAGGGGATGCCCAGCGGCACCTCGAAGTTGCCCGGCCGATTGACATGGCCGGACACGGAGAAGATGTTCGTGCCGCCCGAGTTCTGCGGCCCGAGGCCCGCAAACCAGTGCGGACCCTTGCGCAGGATGGTCGGGACCGAGGCAAAGCTCTGGCAGTTGTTGATCGTGGTCGGCATCCCATAGAGCCCGAATGCCGCCGGGAACGGCGGCTTGAAGCGCGGCTTGCCCTGCTTGCCCTCGAGTGAATCGAGCAGGGCGGTTTCTTCCCCGCAGATGTAGGCGCCCGCGCCGACGAAAGTGTAGAGATCAAAATCAACGCCGGAGCCCAGGATGTTCTTGCCCAGGAGCCCGGCCGCGTAGGCCTCCTGCAGGGCCGCTTCGAAGCGCGGCACCGGCTCGCCCAGGAATTCGCCGCGGATGTAGTTGTAGCCGACGGTGGCGCCCATGGCGTAGCCGCCAATCGCCATGCCCTCGATCAGCGCGTGCGGGTTGTAGCGCAGGATGTCCCGATCGTGGCAGGTGCCCGGCTCGCTCTCGTCCGAGTTGCACACCACGTACTTCTGCATCGGTGCGTTGCGCGGCATGAAGCTCCACTTCACGCCCATGGGGAAGCCCGCGCCGCCGCGGCCGCGCAGCCCCGAGGCTTTCACGGCATCGATGATCTGCTCGCGGGGCGTCTTCTCGGCCAGCATCTTCTTCCAGGACTCGTAGCCACCGATTCCCTGATAGACCGGCAGCGTCCAGGAGCGCTCCAGCCTGAGCGGCTCGAAGCACACCAGATTCATCCGTTCGTCCCATGCGCCCATGCTCTGTTCCCCGGCCCCTGCTATTTCAGCTCGTCGAGAATGCGGTCGATGCGCTCGGCCGTCAGGTTCTCGTGATAGACGTGATCGACCATCATCATCGGCGCGCCCGTGCAGGCCGCCAGGCACTCCTCCTCACGCTTGAGAAAAATGCGCCCGTCGGCCGTGCTCTCGCCCTCGCGTATCCCTAAGCGCCGCTCGACGTGCGCCACGAGTTCCTCGGCACCGCGCAGCATGCAGGAGATGTTGGTGCAGATGCTGACGTGATGGCGGCCGCAGGGATGGGTCTCGAACATGGAGTAGAAACTCGCGGCCTCGTAGACCTGGATCGGCGGCAGCTGCAGGTAGGCGGCGACCGCGTCCATGAGCGCCGGCGTCAGGTAACCCCGGTTCTGCTCCTGCGCAGCGCGCAGCGCCGAGATCACCGCCGAGCGCTGGCGGCCGGGCGGAAAGCGTGCCACCCAATGGTCGATCTCCCGGCGCGTGGCATCGCTCAGTGTGCTCGCGGGGCGGGCTGCAGCGTTCATCAGCGATCGATCTCCCCAAAGACGATGTCCTGCGTACCGATGACCGCGACCACGTCCGCCAGCATGTGCCCCTCGACCATCTCGCTGAGCGCCGCCAGGTGCGCGAAGCCCGGCGCCCGGCACTTGAGCCGGTAGGGCTTGTTGGCACCGTCGGATACCAGGTAGACGCCGAACTCGCCCTTGGGCGCCTCGACCGCCGCGTAGGTCTCGCCTTCGGGTACGCAGTAGCCTTCGGTCATGAACTTGAAGTGGTGGATGAGCGATTCCATGTCGCCTTTCATTTCCTCGCGGCGTGGGGCGCGCACCTTCCGGTCGTCCACGATGATCGGGCCCGGGTGGGCGCGCAGCCAGGCCACGCACTGCTGGATGATGCGGTTGGACTGGCGCATCTCCTCGACCCGCACCAGGTAGCGATCGTAGCAATCACCGCTCCGCCCCACCGGGATGTCGAAATCCATCGCCGCGTAGACTTCGTAGGGCTGCTTCTTGCGCAGATCCCACTCGATCCCGGAGCCGCGCAACATGGGCCCCGTGAAGCCCAGCTGCACCGCCCGCTCCGGGCTCACCACGCCGATGTTGACCGTGCGCTGCTTCCAGATCCGGTTGTCCGTCAGCAGGGTCTCGTACTCGTCCACGCAGGCCGGGAAGCGCCGGGTGAAATCCTCGATGAAATCCAGGAGCGAACCGGCGCGCGCGGCATTGAGCCGGTCGGCGTTGGCCTGCGAACGCCAGCGCGAAGCCTGGTAACGCGGCATGGCCTCCGGCAGGTCACGGTGCACGCCGCCCGGCCGGTAATAGGTGGCGTGCATGCGCGTGCCCGAGACGGCCTCGTAGCAGTCCATCAGGTCCTCGCGTTCGCGGAAACAGAACAGGAAGATGGTCATGGCACCGATGTCCAGGCCGTGGGCCCCGAGCCACATCAGGTGATTGAGGATGCGGGTGATCTCGTCGAACATCACCCGGATGTACTGGGCGCGCACCGGCGGGGTGATTCCCAGCAGGTTCTCGATTGCCAGCACGTAGGCGTGCTCGTTGCACATCATCGAAACGTAGTCGAGGCGGTCCATGTAGCCGATCGACTGGTTGAAGGGCTTCGACTCGGCCAGCTTCTCGGTCCCCCGGTGCAGCAGGCCGATGTGCGGATCGGCCTTCTGGATGACCTCTCCATCCATCTCCAGCACCAGGCGCAGGACACCGTGCGCCGCCGGGTGCTGCGGGCCGAAGTTCATGGTCAGGTTGCGCAGCTCAGCCACGCCCCGCTCCTGCAGGGGCGCCCTTGAGCGCCTCCTCGTAGCGGTTGTCGTGCCGGATGACGCGCGGGACCAGGGTGCGTGGCTCGATCGTGACCGGCTCGTATATCACCCGCTTGAGCTCGGCGTCGTAGCGGACCTCGACATTCCCGATCAGCGGGAAGTCCTTGCGGAAGGGATGACCGATGAAACCATAGTCGGTCAGCAGCCGGCGCAGATCCGGATGGTTGCGAAACAGGATCCCGAACAGGTCGAAGGCCTCGCGTTCGAACCAGTTGGCGCCGGCCCAGATGCCCGTCACCGAATCGACCGCCGGATCTTCCTCGCCCTCGCACCAGGCGCGCAGGCGCAGGCGCCGGTTATGGGTCAGTGACAGCAGCTGATACACGACCGCAAAGCGCCGCTGATCGCGCAGGGTGTGGCCCGCGGCCTCATTGACCCCGCGGCTGAAGCCACTCCCGCTCGCCTGCTCCGTCTGCCATTCGCTGCGGCCGTAATCGAGGTAGTCGACGCCGGCGACGTCCACCAGCAGCTCGAATTTCAGGGTTGGCGCATCGCGCAGCTGCTGCGCGATCGCGAGCAGCTCGGCGGTAGGCACCTCGGCGGTGATTTCACCCGCCACATTGACGTGCAGCGCGAGACGCTCACCGCACACCAGGCGCAGCTCTTCGGCCAGATTCTCGCTTGCCGCGCTCACAGGGTTCCTGGGCGCCTTCAGGCCGCGGTCCCGGCGCCGCCGTGACGATCAATCTTCCGCTGCAGTTGAATGATGCCGTACAGCAGCGCTTCCGCAGTCGGTGGGCAGCCCGGCACGTACACGTCCACCGGGACGATGCGATCGCAGCCGCGTACCACGGCGTAAGAGTAATGGTAATAGCCGCCGCCATTGGCGCAGGAGCCCATGGATATGACCCAGCGTGGCTCGGGCATCTGGTCGTAGACCTTGCGCAGCGCGGGCGCCATCTTGTTCACCAGCGTGCCGGCGACGATCATCACGTCCGACTGGCGGGGGCTGGGACGAAAGACGACGCCAAAGCGGTCCAGGTCATAGCGCGAAGCGCCGGCATGCATCATCTCGACCGCGCAGCAGGCCAGGCCAAAGGTCATCGGCCACAGCGACCCGGTGCGCGCCCAGCTCACCAGGCTGTCGAGCTGGGTCGTGACAAAACCGCGCTGCGCATAATGCTCAGCGGCGGCCTGCGCTTCTAATCCCACTCCAGCGCTCCTTTCTTCCATTCGTAGATGAACCCGACCACGAGTACGGCCAGGAAGACGCCCATCACGCCGAGCCCAAAGCGACCGGTGGCATTGAGCGAGACCGCCCATGGAAACAGGAACGCGATTTCCAGATCGAAGACGATGAACAGGATC
>DASWFL010000364.1:0-3628 GCA_036394255.1 Steroidobacteraceae bacterium | reverse complement strand
CCAGGCCGGGCCGAATGAGTACCAGACGCTGGCCGACCTGCCGCCGATCCCGCCCAGCTTCGATGAACCCGCCGATGGCAGCGCGGCAATCGCTCTGCCTGGGCAGGAGGACTCGCCATGAACGACGTGACGGTCATCGACCGCTTCCTCGACACCTTCTCGCGCTACATCGACTCGGGCTTTGGCCTGTTGCACGGCGAAGTGGCGTTTCTGACCGCCACGCTGATCGTCATCGACATGACGATCGCCGGGCTGTTCTGGGCGATGGGCCATGCCGTCGGCCAGGGCGAGGACGTGATCGCCAAGCTGATCCGCAAGGTGCTGTACGTCGGTGCCTTCGCCTACATCATCGGCAACTTCAACACGCTGGCCGGCATCCTGTTCCGCTCCTTCGCCGGGCTGGGCCTAACGGCCAGCGGCTCGACCTTGAGCATGGAGAACTTCCTACACCCTGGGCGGCTGGCCAAGGTCGGCATCGACGCCGGTGCGCCGATCCTTGAGCAGATCGGCAACATGGCGGGCTTCCCCGAGGTGTTCGTGAACATCACGCCCATCGTCGTGATGTTCCTCGCGTGGTTGATCGTCATCCTGTGCTTCTTCGTGCTGGCGATCCAGCTTTTCATCACGCTGATCGAGTTCAAGCTGACCACGCTCGCCGGCTTCGTGCTGGTGCCGTTCGCGCTGTGGAACAAGACCGCGTTCCTCGCCGAAAAGGTGCTGGGCAACGTGGTGTCGTCCGGCATCAAGGTGCTGGTGCTCGCCGTCATTGTGGGCATCGGCTCGGGGCTGTTCGCCGAGTTTCAGGTACATCCCGCCGAGCCATCCATCGACCACTCCGTGGTCGTGATGCTGGCCTCGCTGACCCTGCTGGCCTTGGGCATCTTCGGGCCAGGCATTGCAACCGGGCTGGTGTCTGGCGGGCCGCAGCTTGGCGCGGGTGCGATGGCCGGTGCTGCGCTGGGCGCTGCGGGCGCTGCCGTTGCCGTCGGCGCCGCAGCCACGGGCGTCGGCGGCGCGGTAGCTGCTGGAGCGCGCATGGCGCCCGCTGCCGCCAAGCTGGCCGGCAGCGGCGCGCGGGCTGCCGCTGGGGCTGCCAGCAGTGCACGGTCGGCGTTCCAGGCCGGTTCCGCTTCGGCCGGCGGCGGCCTCAAGGGTGCCGCTGCGGGCTTCGGCAATGTCGCCAAGACAGGCGCTCAGGCAGCCGGGCAGAAGGTGGCCGATGGCGCGCGTTCGATGAAGGAACGTGCCGCCGCAGCTTTCCGCCAGGAAGGCACGACTTCGGCGGGAGGCGGTACAGCCGCCGCATCGGGCGGCCCAGCGTCTGGTGGTGATACGCCCTCCACCGCGCCGCAGGAGCAACCCGCCTGGGCCAAACGCCTGCATCGCCGCCAGCAACTCACCCATGCCGCAACCACCGCCGCCCACACGCTGCGCGGGGGCGACGGCGGCAGTTCCAGCCAGGGGCCGAGTCTGCGCGATTCCGATTCCTGATCTTCAAGGAGAACACCCATGCGATTCAAACGACCGCAGGTGCGCTATGCCGACACGCCGCAGCCTGCTACTCCGTACCAATCCGCCGCACAGGTGTGGGACGAGCGCATCGGCTCGGCCCGCGTGCAGGCGAAGAACTGGCGTTTCATGGCCTTCGGCTGTCTCACGCTGGCCGTGCTGATGGCCGGGGGCCTGGTCTGGCGCTCGGCGCAATCCATCGTGACACCCTATGTCATCGAGGTGGACAACGCGGGCCAAGTGCGCGCCGTGGGCGAGGCCGCTACGCCGTACCGGCCCAGCGATGCGCAGATCGCCTACCACCTGGGCCGCTTCATCGGCCTGGTGCGCTCGCTGTCCATCGACCCGATCGTGGTGCGGCAGAACTGGCTGGACGCCTACGACTACACCACCGACAAGGGCGCCGTGGTGCTCAACGAGTACGCCCGCGTGAACGATCCGTTCGCGCGCATCGGCAAGGAGTCGGTGACGGTGCAGATCACCAGCGTGACCCGCGCCAGCGACGCCTCTTTCAACGTGCGCTGGACGGAACAACGCTTCGTCAACGGCGCTCCTGCTGGCACCGAACGCTGGAACGCGGTGATTTCCATCGTGCAGCAGACCCCGCGCACCGAACAGCGCCTGCGCAAGAACCCGTTGGGCATCTACGTCAACGGCCTGTCGTGGAGCCGCGAACTGGATTCTTCCGAAGGAGCCAAGCCATGAACCCGTCTTTCCGTACTTACGTTTCCGTGCTGGCGCTCGCGGCCCTGGCGGGCTGCGCCACCCAGGGCAAGCCGCCGCCGACCATCTCGCTCGATGAGCCGGTGCAGGCGCAGCCGCTGCCGGAGCCGCCTGCACCTGTGGAGGCGGTCGCTGTGCCCGAGGTGCTGCCGATGCCGGCACAGTTGAAGCCAGCGCCCGAGGGCGAAGAAGCCAAGCCGGCGCCGGAGCCGGTCGACGAGAAGGTGCGCGTCTCACGGGCCAATACCGAGGCGCGCGTCGCGCCCACGCGCGAGGGCTACGTCAACGCGATTCAGGTGTGGCCTTTCACGGACGGCGCGCTGTATCAGGTCTATGCGGCCGTGGGCCGCGTGACCGTGATCGCGCTCCAGCCCGGTGAGGAACTGGTGACGGTGGCCGCTGGCGACACGGTGCGCTGGATCGTGGGCGACACATCGAGCGGCAGCGGGGATGCGCTGCGCGTGAACGTGATGGTCAAGCCCATCCGCTCGGGCCTCAAGACGAATCTCGTTGTAACCACCAGCCGACGCACCTATCTGCTGGAACTGACCTCGACAGAGAAGACATGGATGGCGTCGATATCCTGGGAGTACCCCAAGGACAAGATGCTCGCCTTGCAGCGCCAGGCGCAGGCGGCCAGCGCCGCCGCGCCGGTCGAGACCGGGCTGTCGCTGGAGAAGATCCGTTTCCGCTATGCCATCAGTGGCAGCAATCCGCCGTGGAAGCCGCTGCGCGCCTTCGATGACGGCGAGAAGGTATATATCCAGTTTCCCGCCGGCATCGCCCAGGGCGAGTTGCCGCCGCTGTTCGTGATCGGTGCGCAGGGCGACGGGCAATTGGTGAACTACCGCTTCCGCTCGCCGTATTTCATCGTTGATCGCTTGTTCGGCGCTGCCGAGTTGCGCTTGGGCGGGGACAAGGGCGACGTGGTGCGGATCGAGCGCACCGACGGCACGCGGGGGAACTGACCATGAGCCAGGACGACACCCCCGACCTCACCACGCCGCAGGCGGGCAAGGTCGCGCCCGAGGCGGTGGCGCTACGCGCCCAGCCGTGTCCGGTCACGCGCCTGAACCGGCGCACGCTGGCCGTCCTCGTCGGCGGCCTGTCGGTCGCCGTGCTCGGGGCCACGATCTGGTCATTGCAGCCGCATCGGCGCGGCACTGGCGAACAGACCGAGCTTTACAACGTGGATCGCGTATCGAAGTCCGAGGGGCTGGATGGCCTGCCTTCCGACTACTCGAAGCTGCGGAAGGTGCCCGAGTTGGGGCCGCCGCTGCCGGGCGATCTTGGCCCCGCCATCGTCGCTTCGCAGCAGCCGGCCGTAGCCGCTTACGCGGCCCCCGGCCACGATCCGAATGACGCTTTGCGCAAAGAGGCGGAAGCCGCTGCGGCT
>DASWFL010000363.1:0-3195 GCA_036394255.1 Steroidobacteraceae bacterium | reverse complement strand
GTCATTTCAGGGGCTACAGAGCGCCGAGGTGCATGGCCAGAGCCTCTCGGCGACGATCAAGATGCCCGCTAGCGTGCGCGAAACGGCCTCGCAATTCCTGATCCATCCAGTCCTGCTCGATGTGTGTTTCCAGTCCCTGGTGGATTTTTTTCACGGCGACATCGACTCGCACCGTGCCGTCCCGGTTCTGCCGGTCAGGTTCGGGCGGCTGCGCTACTACTCCGACGCGCCTGTGGTGCGCTGCCGTACGGTCCTCAAGCGACGCAGCGAACGCTCGCTGCTGGCCGACTTTGAACTCCTCGATGCCTCCGATCGGATCGTGGCTACCTTGAGCGACTGCCGTTTCCGGGCGGCGCCGACGCGCCGGAGCGACCAGGCGCAACCGGCATGCTGGACGATCGTGCCGCGCTTGCAGCCGCTCGCACCCGAACAGGCGCGTGCGGATGTGCCGGCGAGCGCTTTGCTGGCCGAGCGCCTGCGGACCTGGTTCGATCGCGAGGAGCCCTTACTGCTCCGCCACGCCTACTTCAAGTCGTCTTTGCCGCTATTTGAAGCCCTGGCGGTCTCCTTCGCGCGCGACGCGTTCCAGGATCTGTTTGCGAAGCGGGGAGGGTGGGTTCAGCGTTCACTCACGCATCCCGAGAACGTCGAGGAGGCCTGCCGTCCATTCTTTCGCTGGCTTGCCGGCGTATTGCGCGATGAGGGTCTGCTCGTCGAGCGCTCGGCCGGCAGCTGGCAGCTGGTCGCGACGGATCTGCCGTCGGCGCAGAGCATCTGGCGCACCCTGCTGCGCGATTGCCCCGGCAGCCTGCCCGAACTCGTCTTCGCCGCCCGCGTCGGACGGCGTCTCGCGGCGCTGCTCACCAAGGGGAGCGAGGGCCAGGCATTGACGGAGGCCATGCGGCTCAGCCACCAGGCCGAAGCCCTGTTCCAGGATTCATCCAGCTATCTGGGTACGCGCCTGGCGGTCCAGCAGGTCCTGTGTGAGGTGGCCGGCCAATGGCCGCAGCATCGGCGGCTGCGGGTGCTCGACGTCTCAGCTGGAGCCAGCCGCGTCGTGGAGCAACTCCTGGAAAGCTTCCCCGAGGAGCGGCTCGACTACGTGCTCGCTCATCCCGATGAGCCCACGCGCGCACGTTTGCAGTCCGAGTTTTCCAGGCGGCCCTGCGTGCGGGTCGCGAACGTCAATGCGGACAGCCTGGATCTGACATCCGATGCGCGGCTACCCGACACCTTCGATGTCATCGTGCTGCGTCATTGGCTGCATGGCACGTCTCATCCGGTCGGAGTGCTGGCCGCAGCCCGGCGCAAGCTGGCGCTGGGCGGACTGCTGGTGCTGGCCGAGCGGCATCCGGACCTCGGCGCTGATTTCGCCTGCGGAATTGATCCACAGTGGTGGCAGGAAGGCGCGCATGGGGAACCGGTGTCGCGCCTGCAGGCGCCCGCGGCCTGGGAAGGCGCGCTCGCGAAGCAGGCCTACGTCGAAATCGAGACCTGTCGCGAACCCGCCAGTGCCAATCTCTCCGAGGGCGCCTATATCCTCCTGGCCAAGCGCGCCGCGGACGAGACCGTAGCCATGGCCGAGCCGGCGGGTGCCCGCTGGCTCCTGGTGTGCGACGGTGCTGGACCCTGGCCGCTCCTCGGTGATCGGGTGCAGCGCCTGCTGGAATCACGCGGCCAACGGGTGGTGAGTGTCGGAGCCGGCGTCACGACAGAGGCGGTGCTGTCGGCGGCGCACGGGACCCTGGGCGTCATTGACCATGTCGTCTACATGAGCGGCCCTGTCGACAGCAGCCAGCCGCCGGCCGATGCACCGTGGCATCCCATGGACAGCGACGGGATTGGGGGCGCCTTGCAGCTGGTACAGGCTATAGGCCGCAGCCCTGCTCCGCCCAGGCTGTGGCTGGTGACGGCCGGCGGAGCGTTGGTCGATCGTCTTCCGGATGGGATCCCCGGCAATTCGACGCAGGGTGCGTTGTGGGGTTTTGGCCGGGTGGTCATGAATGAATATCCGGCGCTCGAATGCACGCTGATCGATCTTGACATCGATCCGGCCGGAGAAGAGGCGGCAGGCCGCCTGCAGATGGAGCTGCTCCAGCCCGACGGGGAACAGGAGATCATGCTGGCAGTCCACGGCCGTTACGTCGCGCGCATGCAGAGCGCCGCGGCGGATCTGCCCGTTATGGCCGAGAACAGGGCCGCGCGCTTCCAGCTCGATTTCCACACGCCGGGGCGGATTCGCAATCTGCAGTGGCGGCCGCTGCCTGAGCGAGTGCTTGCCGATGAGGAAATTGAAGTTCGCGTCGCTGCGACGGGGCTGAATTTCCGCGATGTCATGTACCTGCAGGGCTTGTTGCCCGACGACGCCATCGAAGGTGGCTTTGCTGGCGCCAGTCTGGGGCTGGAATTCTCCGGAGTAGTCAGCCGTGTGGGCCGGCATGGCGGTGAGTTCAACCTGGGCGATGCCGTCATGGGATTTGCGCCCGCGTGCTTCGCCAGTCACGTAGTCACCACCGCGAAGGCCATATCGCACAAACCGGCCGACTGGTCCTTCGAGGCGGCGGCCACGGTGCCGACGGTCTTCTTCACCGTGTATTACGCGCTCAAGCATCTGGCGGATCTGCAGGCCGGCGAGCGCGTCCTGATCCATGGTGGTGCGGGCGGCGTGGGCATTGCCGCCATCCAGTTCGCGATGCATCTGGGCGCCGAGGTGTATGCCACTGCGGGCAGCGACGAAAAACGGGACTTCGTCGCGCTGTTGGGCGCCGATCACGTGCTCGACTCACGCAGCCTTGCCTTTGCCGATCAGGTGCTGGCAATGACGAACGGCGAAGGGGTCGATGTAGTCCTGAACTCGCTCGCCGGCGAGGCTCTGCGGCGCAGCCTCGACGTACTCAAACCCTTCGGTCGCTTCCTGGAACTTGGAAAGCGCGATTTCTTCGAAAACACGCCCATCGGACTGCGGCCCTTCAAGAACAATATCAGCTACTTCGGCATCGATGCCGACCAGTTGCTCATCGCGCGTCCCGCGCTGGCTGGCCGGCTGTTCCGCGACGTCATGGCGCTGTTCCGCGAGAAGGTGCTGTTCCCGCTGCCCTATCGTCTGTTTCCGGCGAACGGCATCGTCGATGCCTTCCGCACCATGCAGCAGGCGCAGCAGATCGGCAAGGTGATCGTCGGCATCGAAGGCGCGGC
>DASWFL010000362.1:0-2123 GCA_036394255.1 Steroidobacteraceae bacterium | reverse complement strand
CGATCAGCTTGCGCCGCTGCAGCGCCGAGGCCGCCTCGGTGACGCCGACGCGCCGCACGCCGAGCATGTGCGAAAGGAACTCGTGCGTCAGATAGAACTGGTCGGAGCGCACCCGGTCGCGCGTCATCAGCAGCCAGCGCGCGAGCCGCGCCGGCACCATGTGGAAGCGGTTGCACGCGGCGGTCTGGGTGATCTGCGCCATCAGCGAGTGAGTATAGCGATTCAGCTCCCGCTGCAAGGGGGCGCTGCGCTGCAGCTCCTTGCGGAAGCGGGCCGCGCTCATGCGCAGGGCCGTGCCGCCGCCCTGCACCAGCGCGCGAATCGGGGACACGTCGATGCCGAGCGCCAGCGCAACGCCGACCATGCCTTCGCGGCCGACCAGGCCGACCTCGAGCGCAAGCCGGCCATCCACCAGCGTCAACAGCGACACCAGGCCGTTGGTCGGAAAATACACGTCGCGAATCGGCGCGCCAGGCTCGTAGAGCACCTCGCCGAACACGAGCGCGACCGGCTCCAGGCCGGAGAGCATGTCGCGGTAAGTCCTGGGCGGCAGCGCGGCCAGCACGCTGTTCGCGACCGGCTGAGGCTTCGCGCTGCGCGGGGTCGACATGCGGCAAGGTTAGGCCCGCGGCGCTGCCAGGTATGTACGCTGGCGCACAGAGCGAAGATCCGCGGCGGAACACAATGAGCGACCGGAGGAACAGCCATGAGAGCAGGGTCGATGGTGCTTGCAATGATCGCGTTTTTCGCCGCGGGCAGCGGCGCCGGCGAAGCCCTCGGCCAGTCCGCGCCTTCCGCGGCCGGGGCATTCACCGGCGAGGCCGCAATGCGGGGAGCGCAAGGCCCGCTGGGCCGCTCGCAGGACCAGGCTATCGACGGCGAGCGCTGGAGCTCGTACCGGGACTTCTGGTTCGATTACAACAGCTCCAACATCGACGCCACCGATTCGAGCAAGGTGACCGACATCGTGAGCTACCTGAAGCAGAACCCCTCGTTCCGGCTCGCCATCGACGGCGCCCTGCCCGCGGGCGACGCGGATCTCAGCGACCGCCGCATCGACTCGGTGCGCGAGGCGCTGATCGCGGCAGGAGTGCCGGCCTACAAGATCTACACCGGCACGTTCGGCGACCCGCTGCTGCGGCGCGAGCGCCGCGTCGAGGTGCTGTTCAGCACCCGGGACTGATCGTTGAGAATCCCATGACGGAGGCTTTGCGTCTCGAGCTGGGCAGGATGCTCGATCGGTACGACGACCTGAGGCGCGGCGTCGTGAGGCCGGTCTTCGAGGCTGTCGGCGCCATCCTGCAGGAACGCGGCCATCGCTACGAAGTTGCGCAGATCGACACCGAGCTCGTCGAGGGCGAGCTGCTGAAACTGGCGGCAGGGATCCTCAAAGGGTAAGCGCAGAAGGGATCAGGCGGTCGTATTCGCGCTTCACCACGGCATAGCACTCGCAAACGCGCGCCTCGAGCTTCGGGCGGTCGAGCACCGTGATGTGGCCGCGGCTGTAATTGATGAGCCGGGCCTTCTGCAGGTTGCCGGCCGCTTCCGTCACGCCCTCGCGGCGCACGCCCAGCATGTTGGCGATCAGCTCCTGGGTCATCACCAGCTCGTTCGCCGGCAGGCGGTCGAGGCTCAGCAGCAGCCAGCGGCAGAGTTGCTTCTCAACGGAGTGGTGCCGGTTGCACACCGCCGTCTGCGCCATCTGCGTGATCAGCGCCTGCGTATAGCGCAGCAGCAGGTGCTGCAGCTCGCCGCCGCGCTCGAATTCCCGCTTCAGCACCGCAGCGCTGAGCCGGTAGGCGTAACCCGCGCTTTGCACCACCGCCCGGCTGGGCGTGGTCTCCCCGCCCATGAAGAGCGAAATGCCGACCAGGCCTTCGTTTCCGGAGACCGCGATCTCCGCCGAGGAACCGTCTTCCATCACGTAGAGCAGCGACACGATGCAGCTGATCGGGAAATACACGTAGCCCTGCGTGCCGCCGGCCTCGTACACCGCCCAGCCGAGCGGCAGCGGCACCAGCTCCAGGTAAGGCTGCAGGCGCGCGAAATCCGCCGCCGGCAGTGCGGCGAGCAGGCGGTTTTGCGACGGAGCTTGCCAGGGGGAGGTGGAAATGGCCATGGAT
>DASWFL010000361.1:0-2100 GCA_036394255.1 Steroidobacteraceae bacterium | reverse complement strand
ACGCCGTTCCGGCTGGTGACGCACATCGGCGACGTGGGCAACACGCTGGTGGTTGGCCCCATCGGCATGGGCAAGTCGGTGCTGCTGGCGACGATGGCGATGCAGTTCCGCCGCTATCGCGGCTCGCGCATCTTCGCCTTCGACATGGGGCGCTCGATCCGCGCGGCCATCCTGGGCATGGGCGGCGAGCACTACGACCTGGGCGCGGACGACGAGATCGCCTTCCAGCCGCTGGCGCGCATCGACCGAGAGGGCTACCGCACCTGGGCCAGCGAATGGGTGGAAGGCCGCCTGCTGCACGAAGGCGCGGCCGTCGGCCCGGACGAGAAGGCGGCCATCTGGTCTGCGCTGGGGAGCCTGGCCAGCGCGCCGGTGGAGCAGCGCACGCTCACGGGCCTGACGGCCTTGCTGCAATCGAACACCTTGCGCCAGGCACTCGCGCCCTACGTCCTGGGCGGCGCGCACGGCAGGCTGCTGGATGCCGACCACGACCGCCTCGGCACATCCGACGTGCAGGCGTTCGAGATGGAGGAGCTGATGCACAGCAAGGCTGCTGTGCTCGCGGTGCTGCGCTACCTGTTCGCGCGCTTCGAGGAGCGGCTGGATGGTGCGCCCACGCTGCTGATCCTCGATGAAGCCTGGCTGTTCCTCGATGACCCGGTGTTTGCGGCGCGCATCCGCCAGTGGCTCAAGACGCTGCGCAAGAAGAACGTCAGTGTCATCTTCGCCACGCAGTCGCTCGCGGACGTGAAGGATTCGGCCATCGCGCCGGCCATCATCGAAAGCTGCGCGAGCCGGATTTTCTTGCCGAACCCGCAAGCGACCGAACCGCAGATTCGCACGATCTACGAGGGCTTCGGCCTCAACAGCCGGCAGATCGAGATCGTCGCCACTGCGCAACCCAAGCGCGACTACTACTACCAATCCCGCCTCGGCAACCGCGTGTTCGACCTCGACCTGGGGCCGGCGACGCTGGCCTTCGCGGGCGCTTCCACGCCACAAGACCAGCGCGCCATTGATGAAGTTCTTGGCCGCGTGCCGCAGGACGCCGGCGTGCCCGGCTTCGCGGGCGCCTGGCTGCGCCATCGCGGCCTCGATTGGGCGGCAGACCTGCTGCCCTCGTTCCCCGGCCTCACGCCGGATTCCCTCCGTACCGCTGACCACCCCCAGGAGAACCTGCCATGAAAACCCATGCCTCCAAACTCGCCGCGCTGACCGCTGCTTGTGTGCTCGCCTTCGGCATCGCGCAACCCGCGCACGCCTTGTTCGGCGTCGGCGACATCGTGCTCGACCCGACCAATCTTGTGCAGAACACGCTCACGGCGGTTCGCACGCTGGAGCAGATCAACAACCAGATCCGCCAGCTCCAGAACGAAGCGCAGATGCTCATCAACCAGGCGCGCAATCTGGCCAGCCTGCCGTCCAGCGTGGTCGGCCAATTGCGCGCCAATCTGGCGACCACCCAGCGGCTGATCGCGCAGGCCAAGGGCCTGGCCTATGACGTGACGAGCATCGACCGGGAGTTCGCGCGCCTGTATCCCGAGAAGTACGCCGCCACTGTGAGCGGCAATCAGATATACCTCGATGCGCAGGAGCGTTGGAAGAACACGCTCAACGGCCTGCAAACCACCATGCAGATGCAGGCACAGGCGTCGCAGAACCTGAGCGACGACGAAAGCGTGCTGGCCGACCTCGTGGGCAAGAGCCAGTCGGCCGAGGGTGCGTTGCAAGCGATGCAGGCCATGAACCAGTTGCTGGCCTTGCAGGCCAAGCAGTCGATCCAGACGCAGCGGCTTCAGATCACGCAAGACCGCGCGGCCTCGCTGGAGCTAGCGCGGCAAGCGGCGGCCACGGAGCGCGGGCGCGAGGTGACGCGCCGCTTCCTGGGCGAAGGCACGCCGTACACGCCGCAGCCCGTCAATTTCTACAACCGCTGATGGAGGCTGCCATGCAACGCACGCCCATCGTGTTCGCTTTCGCCGTCCATGCGCTTGTGCTGGCCGGCTGTGACCGGCCGCAGCAGGTGCCGGTGAATGCGCTCACCAGCGAACCGGCCCGGCTGCACGCGCTGCGCGCGCAGTGCCGCGCGGGCGAGCACGA
>DASWFL010000360.1:0-12915 GCA_036394255.1 Steroidobacteraceae bacterium | reverse complement strand
CCGTCGACCTCGGCGTACCGGATTTCAATCCTGCCTCCCTGCCCTTCCTGGTGCCCGCCGCGGAAGCCACCTATTCCATGGAGGTGGCGGGCGAAAATATCGAGTTCGGCGCCGTCTCGATCGGCAATCCGCACGCGGTATTGCGGGTCGCGGCGGTCGAGAACGCCGACGTCAGCGGCATCGGTGCCGCGCTGCAGGCGCACCCGCGCTTTCCGCGCCAGGTCAACGTGGGATTCATGCAGGTCATCGACAGCGCGCGCATCCGCCTGCGTGTGTATGAACGTGGCGTGGGCGAAACCCTCGCCTGCGGCACCGGCGCCTGTGCGGCCGTCGCGGTCGGACGCAACCTCGGCCTGCTCGGAGCCGAGGTCGAAGTGCATGTTCCGGGGGGCCGGCTCGGCGTACACTGGGACCGGCCGGGGGAGCGAGCCTGGCTAACCGGTCCTGCTGCCGTGGCCTACACGGGCCGCGCCGAGTTGTGAATCAGGCCAGCACTGCCAGGGGAATCGACACGATGACGAGCCAAACCGCGCAGGGCCTCAGCGCCACCAGCCTCGATGAACAGGCCATCAGCCAGTATCTCCAGCAGCATCCCGACCTCTTCGATCGCCATCCGCAGCTGCTCGCGCGCCTGCGGCTGCAGCATCCACGCAGCGGTGCGACGGTATCGCTGATCGAGCGGCAGGTGGAAGTGCTGCGCGAGCGCCACGCGGCACTCGAGCAGCAGCTGGCGGACTTCGTGCGGGTGGCGCGGGCCAATGACGCACTGGCCGCGAAGATTCACCGCTTCACGCGCCGCCTGATCGGCACGAGCACGCGGGCCGAGGCGCTGGCGCAGATCGAGGCCAGCCTGCGCGAGGACTTCGACGCCTACCACGCCGTGCTGGTGCTGCGCGGCGCCGCCGCGACTGCCACCGACGCGGCGAGCCGGTTCCTGCGCCAGGTCGCCGCCGGCGATGCCGTGTTCGGCAGCTTCGAGTCGCTGTTTGCCAGCGGACGCCCGCGCTGCGGCCAGGTGCGCGACAGTCAGCTCGAGTTCCTGTTCGGCGGCGAAGCCGCCGGCATCGGCTCGGTGGCGCTGATCCCGCTTAATGCGCTCAGTCCGCCGGGCCTGCTGGCGCTCGGGAGCCTGGACCGCGAACGGTTTCATCCGGGCATGAGCACCGAGTTTCTCTCCCGCATGGCCGAGCTGATCGCGGATTCGCTCACCCGGCCCTGAAGGCCATAGTCCGATGGGCGCTGAAGCCGCCTGGATCGAGCGCTTTCAGCGTCATCTCGCCACCGAGCGGCGCCTCTCGCCCCACACGGTCCTGGCCTACCGGCGCGAACTGGCGGCGTTTGCGCGCTGGTGCGCGCGCGCCGGCGTGGCGGACTGGACCCGCATCGATGGGCAGCAGGTACGCAGTTTCGCCGCGCGCAGTCACGCCGCCGGCCTCAAGCCGCGCAGCGTGCAGCGGCGCCTGTCGGCGCTGCGGACCTTCTTCGCCTTCCTGCTGCGCGAGGGACTGGTGCGCCACAATCCGGCCCTGGATATACGCGCACCCAAGGCGGGGCGGCGCCTGCCGCATGCGCTCGACGTCGATCAGATGGGGCGGCTCCTGGCGATGCCCGCCACCGGGCCCCTCGGGCAGCGCGACCTGGCGATGATGGAACTGCTGTATTCCTCGGGCCTGCGGCTCGCGGAACTGGTGGGCCTGAACCTGGCGGACCTCGACCTGGCCGACAGGACGGTTCGCGTGCTCGGCAAGGGCAGCAAGACACGCATCATGCCGGTGGGCCGCCAGGCCGTGACCGCCCTGCAGGGCTGGCTGCGCCAGCGCGCCGCTCTCGCCGCCGCGGGCGAGACCGCGGTATTCATCACCCAGCGCGGCCGGCGCCTCGGAGCGCGCGCCGTGCAGCTGGTTGTGGCGCGGCGCGCGCGCGCGCAAGGATTGCCGATGGGCGTGCATCCGCACCTGTTCCGTCACTCCTTCGCCACCCATCTGCTCGAATCGAGCCGCGATCTGCGCGCGGTACAGGAGATGCTGGGACACGCCAGCATCAGCACCACCCAGGTCTATACGCACCTTGATTTTCAGCATCTCGCCCGCATTTACGAGAGTTCACATCCGCGTGCCCGCCGGCGCGGCTAACCGCCTGAACCGTAAGGGCCAAAACCGATGAGCCAGAGTTTCGATCCGCATGCCACGACCATCCTGGCGGTGCGCCGCAATGGCAGCATCGCCATCGGCGGCGACGGGCAGGTGACGCTGGGCAATACCGTCATGAAGGCCAACGCCCGCAAGGTGCGCCGGCTCGCCAACGGCAAGGTGGTGGCCGGTTTCGCCGGGGGCACGGCCGATGCCTTCACGCTGTTCGAGCGCTTCGAGGGCAAGCTGGAGAAATTCGGGAATCTCACGCGCGCGGCCATCGAGCTGGCCAAGGACTGGCGCGCCGACCGTTACCTGCGGCGGCTCGAGGCCTTGCTGCTGGTGGGCGACCCGGAGAGCCTGTTCGTGATTTCCGGCAACGGAGATGTGATCGAGCCCGAACACGAGCTGGCGGCGATCGGCTCGGGAGGTCCCTATGCGCAGGCCGCGGCCTTGTCGCTGCTGCAGAACACGGAGCTGCCCGCGCGTGGCATCGTCGAGCGCGCCCTCAACATCGCCGCCGACATCTGCATCTATACCAACCGCAATCTGGTCATCGAGGAGCTGAGCGCGTGACCCCGCAGCAGATCGTCCAGGAGCTGGACAAGCACATCATCGGCCAGGGCGCCGCCAAGCGTTCGGTGGCCATCGCGCTGCGCAACCGCTGGCGGCGGATGCAGGTCGACGAGCCGCTCCGCCAGGAGATCACGCCGAAGAACATCCTGATGATCGGCCCTACCGGCGTCGGCAAGACCGAGATTGCGCGGCGGCTCGCGCGCCTTGCCAATGCACCCTTCGTGAAGGTGGAGGCCACCAAGTTCACGGAGGTGGGCTACGTCGGCCGTGAGGTCGACTCCATCATCAAGGAACTCGCCGAGGTCGCCGTCAAGATGACGCGCGAGCAGGAGGTCGCCCGCGTACGCGAGCCGGCGCGCGCCGCCGCCGAGGAACGCGTGCTCGATGCGCTCCTGCCCAAGCCCAAGCTCACCGGCTTTTCGACCGACGAGCCGGCCCAGCCGCGCGACGCCGAGACCCGGCAGAAATTCCGCGAGCGGCTCCTGCGCGGTGAGCTCGACGAGCGCGAAATCGAACTCGAGCTGCGTTCGCTCCCGACCGGCGTCGAGATCATGGCCCCGCCGGGCATGGAGGAAATGCAGCAGCAGCTGCAGTCGATGTTCCAGAACCTCGGCGGTGCCCGCACCAAGCCACGGCGCGTGAAGATCCGCGAGGCCCTGCGGCTCCTGACGGACGAGGAGGCCTCCAAACTCGTGAACGAGGAGGAACTCAAGGCGCGCGCGCTGGCGAATGCCGAGCAGAACGGCATCGTCTTCATCGATGAGCTCGACAAGATCTGCCGCCGGCAGGAGACCATTGGCGCGGACGTGTCGCGCGAGGGCGTGCAGCGCGACCTGCTGCCGCTGGTGGAGGGCTGCACCGTGAGCACCAAGTACGGCCAGATCAAGACCGACCACGTGCTGTTCATCGCCTCGGGCGCCTTCCACATGGCCAAGCCCTCTGATCTGATCCCCGAATTGCAGGGCCGCTTTCCGATCCGCGTCGAGCTCGATTCGCTCAAGGCCGAGGAGTTCGTGCGCATCCTCACGGAACCGGACGCCTCGCTGACCGCGCAATACCGGGCGCTGCTGCAGACGGAAGAGGTACAGCTGGAATTCACCGCGGATGGCGTGCGCCGCATCGCCGAACTGGCCCACCATGTGAACGAACGCACCGAGAACATCGGCGCCCGGCGCCTGCACACCGTGATGGAGCGGCTCCTGGAGGTGATCTCCTTCGAGGCGAGCGAGCATCGCGGCTCGCAGCTGCGGATCGATGCCGCCTACGTCGACTCGCACCTCGGCAGCCTGGCGAAGGACGAGGACCTGAGTCGATATATCCTCTAGGGGACGGCTCTGCGCTCCGCCGGCTACTTCCGCGCGGCGGACTTCATCCGGGTGGGGGTCTTACTGTCCTTGGCCCTGCGCTTGGCCTTGGCCGGATCCTTCGGACGCAGCTTCCCGAACGAACCGGCATAGATCTTCCCACGACGCGTCTTTCGATCACCCTTGCCCACTCGATTTCTCCTTGAGGGTTGAGGACGGGCCGAGAGTCTAGTGACTCCGGCCCGGCCCGGCAAACCGGTGGCGTGCTTGGCGCGGCGCAGCTTGCGCGTAGGCCAGGTTGTCGAAGTGTACGGGTGCAGTGGCGCCGGGCAGTTCCACGCTCACTTCGCTGCAGGCCTGCTGCCAACCCGTCTTGAGCCTCTGCACCCGGCCGGCGGGCAGCGCGGCCCGGTACGCCGGCCCGTCACGGCATTGCAGGCGGACCTCGACTTCCCGCGGCCCCGGATTGAAGGCATCGATGCCCACGAACAGACTCGGGGACAGGAAGCGGAACGAGGCCGCCCCCGCTGCGTTCGCAGGGACCAGGTGGAAAGTACCGAAGGGGCCGGCCGGCGCGGCGATTTGCCAGGAGCCCGGCGCCCACTCGATGAGTGCGGCCGGGTATTCGCCCTGCAGCGGCGTCCCCGCGGGAAGGTGCGGGTCGTCGAAGCTGACAATCAGGTTCGGCGAGCGCCCACCCTCGCCGGACACCTCGACTTCGGCGCCGTCGCGACGGCGGATGCGCAGCACGCCGCTCGCCGCATCGTAGCGATAGCCTTCGGCCGTCGGACCGCGCACTGGGCGGAGCCAGTGCTCACCCGCGCGCACGCTCGTGGGGCGGAAATCCAGGCGCAGGACGTCCTGCGCCTCCGCATCGAAGGTCGCATAGCGCACGCGCCCCCTGGCGTACTCGATCCGCGTGACGGCCGAAGTCGAGCCCAGCAGGTGTGACGCGTCGCTGGGCGCCCACTCGGGCACCGCCCACAACGCCTCCATCAGGCGCCGCGGGCCGTCGGCAAATTCGTCGTTGAACCACCACTGGTTGCCGAAGGGCGCGTGGGCCTGCCCCGGCAGCCCCTGGAAGTAGCTCACCCAGTTCAGGGAGCGGAAGGCTTCCTCGCGCATGCGCGGGTCACGGGTGCGCGCGTAGTACAGCGCCTCGACGGCAGCGAGCCGAGCGGTGTGGCTGTCGCAGCACTGGTTCGGCTTGTTGCAGCAGAAGCTGCGGCCGTTTCCCTGCTCCGTGGTGACGAAGGCGCCGTGCACGCGGTACTTCGGCCAGCGCGTGGTGGTGCGCACCCACTCGATCAGCTGCCGCGCATGCGCCTGCCATTGCGCGTCGAGTTCCGGATGCAGCAGGACGTAGCGCGCCAGCTCCAGCGGAATGACGTTGTTCATGTTCCCGAAGCTCGGGGCCACGTCCTCGAAATAGCCGACCCAGACATTGTTCTGCAGCGGATACCGCGCGAGCCATTGCCAGGCGGCCGCACGCGTGCGCTGGTAGCCGGCCACATCGCCCCGCCCGATGCGCACCAGCTCGTCGAACAGCGATATCGGCCCCAATACGTTGGCCGAATAGGGCCCCATCCCGGGTCCCTCGACACGGCCGTCGCGTGCCAGGCAGCGCACCGGCCAGGGCGAGTGCTGCTCATCCCCGCTCTGGTAGTTCATCACCAGCTGGTCGGCGAAATGGATGGCAGCCTCGAGGTATTTTTCCCTGCCGGTCATCTCGTAGAGCCGCACGTAGGCGTAGCCATCCTCGCCCACGAGGTGCGGTTCGACGAAGTCCGAGCCACGCGCGCTCCAGCCCTTGTAATCGGCCGCGCCAGGATCGGCTGATGGATATGGCACGCCGGCCCACTGGTAGCCGGCGGGGGTGAGCCCGTGATCGAGTTCGTAGTCGACGAATTCCTCGACGTAGCCCAGCGTGCGCGCGTCGCCGGTGTAGGGATAAAGGCGCTCGACGAACCCGATCATCATGGCGCGCAGATAGGCGGTGGAGTTGGCCCAGTTCGCATCGGCGCTGGGCTCCAGGCTCACCGGGTCGAGCTGGAAGCAGCAATGGAAATACGGCATGTGCCCGAACAGTCCGAGGAGCAGGACCCATTGCGCGCGCAGGTGCGAATCATAGGAGCGGCCCGGATCGTCGGCGTAGGGCCAGGGCAGGAGGCGGCCGCGCGCGTCCAGCTGCACTTCGCGCCCGGCGATCCGCGGCTCGTTCACGGTGGAGAGCGGGCCCAGCCAGTCATCAGCGCGCGACAGCGGCGCCAGCAGAGCCAGCAGGGCCAGCAGGGCCAGCAACAGGGCCGCCAGCTCCCACCGCGCCTTACTCATCGCGCGCCAGCCTGAAGCCGATGGCGTCCGAGTGCTGGCGTGGATCGGCGCCGTTGCGGTAGTCGGCGCGCAGGAACCAGGGCGCGAGGCCCCAGGAGCCGCCGCGGCGCACGCGCTGCGTGCACGGCTCGCCCTCCACGGCCGAACCGTCCTGGGGTGCGCCGGCGTAGGACTCGCGATAGCAGTCCGCCACCCACTGCTCGACGTTGCCGAGCATGTCGTACAGGCCCCAGGCGTTGGCGGGGAAACGGCCGACCGGGGCCGTGTGCTTATAGCGGTCCGCGCCCGTGGTGCCGGCCCCGTTCGCCAGGGACGGTGCATAGCGCTCACCCCACGGGAAGTGCGCCGTGCTGCCCGCGCGCGCCGCGTATTCCCACTCCGCCTCGGTCGGCAGGCGGTAGTGCAGGCCACTGCGCTCGTTGAGCCACTGGATGAAGGCCTGGGCATCTTCCCAGCTCACGTTAATGACGGGCCGCTGGCCACGGCCCCAGCCGGCGTCATCGGCGCGCGGCCGGCGCGTCGCATCGGTGTAGGTGTCGTATTGCGCGAACGTCACCGCATGGCGCGCGATGTGGAAGGGACGCACGCTGACGGAATGGGCGGGCCGCTCGTCGGCGTCGCCAAAATCAGCCTCGGCATCGCCCATCAGGTAGCGGCCCGCGCTCAGCTCCTGCATGTCGTCCGGGATGGCGCGCAGCCGGACCTCGGGGGGCGCGCCCGGTGCCGGCGTTGCCGGGTACATCGGGGCACAGAGGCCGGTGGCCACCAGCAGCCAGCGTCCCGCGCCACGGTGCCGATCGGCCAGGGAGCCCTCAGCGATACCGGGCCAGCACTTTGCTCAGCGCCGCCGCGCCCGGATTCAGCACCGCGTACGGCAGCTGGTTCAGCGGTGCGTCGGGCGTCGCGTTCAGTTCGTGGAAATCCTGCTGGCCGGTGCTGATGTGCAGGAGCCCGGTGAGGTACTCGTTCGCACGCAGGCGCTCGCGGATGCGCGCCAGCGCGTTGCCGCGGTTCACCGGATCGTAGTCCTTGTCGATCTTGCGCAGCACGATGCGGCTCCCGTCGTGCATGGTCACCGGCAGTGCCTCGCCCGGCGCGTACTCGACGCTGATATCGGTGCTGGGCGGGACGAAATCCGCGTGTACCGCCTCATCGTAGTGTTCGCGGGTGTACTGGTAGCTGCGCGTCGAACCCTCGTGGTCATTGAAGGTGACGCAGGGCGAGAGCACGTCGATGAGCGCGAACCCCTTGTGATGCAGCGCGGCCTGGATCAGCGGCACCAGCTGCGGCTTGTCGCCTGAAAAGCTGCGCGCCACGAAGGAAGCGCCCAGAGTGAGCGCCAGCTGCACCGGGTCGATCGGCGCCTGGTTGTTCACCTCGCCCTTCTTGGCCGTGGACCCCACGTCCGCGGAGGCGGAGAACTGCCCCTTGGTCAACCCGTACACGCCGTTGTTCTCGATGATGTACACCATGTTCAGATTGCGGCGGATCGCGTGGATGAACTGCCCCAGCCCGATCGAGAGCGTATCGCCGTCGCCCGAGACGCCGAGGTAGTGCAGCTGGCGGTTGGCGGCATTGGCGCCGGTGGCGACCGAAGGCATGCGGCCATGCACGGAGTTGAAGCCGTGCGCGCCGCCGACGAAGTAAGCCGTGGTCTTGGAGGAGCAGCCGATGCCGGACAGCTTCACCAGGTTGCGCGGTTCGATGGCATTGGCCCAGCAGGCCTCGACGATGGCGGCCGTGATCGAGTCATGCCCGCAGCCGGCGCACAGCGTGGAATTCGCGCCCTCGTAATTGCGGCGTGTCAGCCCCAGGGCGTTCTTGGGCAGGTCGGGGTGAGCGACCTTGGGCTTGCTCATGAAGCTCATTGCCGCACCAGCTGGGCAGCGGGACGCGCCTGATCCTGGACGGCGGCCATGACACCGTCCACCACGTAGCCGGCCGCCAGCGGCATGCCGTTGTAATGCAGGATGGAGCGCAGGCGGCTCTTCTCCACTCCGGTCTCGAGCGTCAGCAGCCCGCGCAGCTGCGCGTCGCGATTCTGTTCCACGATGAAATTGACCTTGTGCTCGTTGAGGAAGCGCTCCACCTCCTCACCGAAGGGGAAGCCGCGCACGCGCAGGTAATCGAGGTGCACGCCCTGCATCCGGAGCCGTGCGATGGCCTCGCGCACCGGCGCGTCGCCACTGCCCACCGTGACGATCCCGAGCTCGGTGCCGGCCGTTGCCTCGATCACGGCGGCGGGCACCATGCGCGCCGCGGTCAGCCATTTCTTGCGTAGCCGGTCGAGCACGAGCTGGTAATCGCGCGAGTCCTCGGTGTAGCCGCCGTACTGGTTGTGGCCCGAGCCGCGCGCGAAATAGGCGCCGCGGGAACTCACCCCGGGAATCGTACGCTGCGGAATGCCGTCGTCGTCGTGATCGTAGTAGCGCCAGAACTTGTCCATGCCGGCGAGCTGCTCGGCGTCGAGCACCTTGCCGCGATCGGGCACGTAGCTCTCGTCCCACTTGAATTCGGGGCACATCCAGTCGTTCATGCCGATGTCGATGTCGGACAGGACCAGCACCGGCGTCTGCAGCCGATCGGCGAGGTCGAAGGCCTGCAGCGCGAACTGGAAGCACTCTTCGGGATTGGCCGGATACAGGCACACCTGCCGCGTATCGCCGTGCGAGGCGTAGGCGGCCGAGCGCAGATCGCCCTGCTGCGTGCGGGTGGGCATGCCGGTCGACGGTCCGACCCGCTGCACGTCGAACAGCACCGTCGGCGTCTCGGTGTAATAGGCGAGGCCGAGGAACTCCTGCATCAGCGACAGGCCCGGACCGGAAGTGGCGGTGAAGGCGCGCGCGCCATTCCAGTTGGCGCCGATGACCATGCCGATCGAGGCCAGCTCGTCCTCGGCCTGGATCATGATGTAGTTCTTGCGCCCGCTCGCCGGATCGGCGCGCAGCCGGTCGCCGAACATCTTGAAGGCGTCCATCAGGGAGGTCGAAGGCGTGATCGGATACCAGGCCCCGACCGTCGCGCCGGCATAGATGCAGCCCAGGCCCGCCGCGGTGTTGCCATCGATGATGATCTGGCCGCGCGTCGCGTCCATCTTCTCGATGCGCAGCGGCAGCGGACAGGGCAGGTTCTGCCGTGCATTATCGTAGCCGAGCTGGATCGCCTGCATGTTGGCGTCCACCAGCTTCGGCTTCTTCGCGTAGGTCTCGGCGAGCAGTCCGCGGATCACGTCCAGATCGATGTCGCACAGCGCCGCCAGGGCGCCGGCGTAGCAGATGTTCTTCATCAGGATGCGCGTGCGCACGCCCTGGAAATTCTCGTTGCACAGGCGCGCGAACGGCACGCCCAGCACCGTGATGTCGTCGCGCTTCATCAGCGCGGCGCGCGGCCAGGTGGAGTCGTAGAGGAAATAGCCGCCCGACACCACTTCCTGCAGGTCGCGCGCGTAGGTCTCGGCGTTCAGCGCCACCATGATGTCGACCTGGCCGCTGCGCGCCCGATACCCGTCGCGGGTCACGCGTATCTCGTACCAGGTGGGCATGCCCTGGATGTTGGAGGGGAAATAATTCTTGCCCACCACCGGCACGCCGCTGCGGAACACGGACTTCATCAGCAGGCCGTTGGCGCTGGCCGAGCCGGTGCCGTTGACCGTGGCGATCTTGATGACGAAGTCGTTTACGCGATTCGGCGCTGGGGCTGGCATGCGGGTTCGTTATCTCCGGCGTGGGGCCAGTGGATCGTGGATTTTTGCATATCCCATGCTGCCGTCGGGCAGCGCTCCGCGCACAATCCACAGTGCACGCAGAGGTTTTCATCCTTGACCATGACCCGCCCCGTCTGCGGCAGCGCCGCGGAAACGTACAGCGGCTGGTCCGGGAGCTTCGGCGGCGCGCGCAGGCGCTGGCGCAGGTCGGGCTCCTCGCCCCCCGCGGTGATCGTCAGGCAATCGACCGGGCAGACGTCGATGCAGGCGTCGCACTCGATGCACAGTTTCGCTTCGAAAACGGTCTGGACGTCGCAGTTCAGGCACCGCAGCGCTTCCTGCGCGGCCTGCGCGGGCGTGAAGCCCAGCTCCACCTCGATATCGACCTTCTTGAAGCGCTCCTTGAGCGACACGTGCGGGACCAGGCGCCGCTCGAGTACGGCGTATTCGTTGGCGTAGGCCCACTCGTGCACGCCCATCTTGACGCTGCTGAGCTTGACGCCCGGGCGTGGCCGCTCCGTGAGCGCCTTGTCCTGCAGGTAATTGTGCACGGAGATGGCCGCCTGGTGCCCGTGCTCGACGGCCCAGATGATGTTCTTGGGCCCGAAGGCGGCGTCGCCGCCGAAGAAAACGCCGGGACGCGTCGACTGGAAGGTCTGCGCGTCGACGGTGGGCACGCTCCACCTGTCGAACTCGATGCCCAGATCGCGCTCGATCCACGGGAAGGCATTTTCCTGGCCGATGGCGAGGATCACGTCGTCACAGGGCAATAGTTCCTCTCCGCTCACCTGCTCTGAGACAATTTTCCCGTCGCGCAGTTCGTAGTCCATCTTCTCGAAAACCATGCCCGTGAGCCGACCGCTGTCGATCACGAAACGCCGGGGCGCGCGGTTGACCACGATCTCGACGTTCTCGGCCTCGGCATCCTCGAGTTCCCAGTCGGAAGCCTTGAAGAAGCCGCGCGGCTTGCGGGCCATGACCTTCACCTGCTTCGCGCCCAGGCGCAGGGAAGTGCGGCAGCAGTCCATGGCCGTGTTGCCGACGCCGATGATCAGGACGCGCTCGCCGATCTTGTCGAGGTGCCCGAAGGCCACCGACTCGAGCCAGTCGATGCCGATGTGAATGCGGTCGGTATCGCGCCGGCCGGGCAGCTCGAGTTCCTTGCCCTTGGGCGCACCGGAACCGACGAACACGGCATCGAAGCCCTGCTTTTCGAGCAGCTGGCGCATGCTCGTGACCGCCTGGCCGAGCCGCAGTTCCACGCCCATGTCCAGGATCAGCCCGATCTCATCGTCGATCACGGTTGCCGGCAGGCGGAAGGAGGGAATATTGCTGCGCATCAGCCCGCCCGGCGTGGCGAGCCGTTCGAACACGACCACTTCGTAGCCGAGCGGCGCGAGGTCATTGGCCAGCGTCAGGGAGGCCGGGCCGGCCCCGATGCAGGCGATGCGCTTGCCGTTGCGTGCGAATGGCGCGCGCGGCACGCGGCCGGCGAGCTCGCCTTTCAGGTCCGCGGCCACGCGCTTCAGGCGGCAGATCGCCACCGGCTTGTCGTCGACCCGGCCGCGCCGGCAGGCCGGCTCACAGGGCCGGTCGCAGACCCGCCCGAGTATCCCCGGGAACACGTTCGATTCGCGGTTGAGCAGGTAGGCATCCGTGAAGCGGCCCTGGGCGATCAGGCGGATGTATTCGGGCACGTCGGTATGCGCCGGGCAGGCCCACTGGCAATCGACCACGCGATGAAAGTAGTCGGGATTCGTGGTATCGGTAGGATTCATTGAGCCGCCCTGAATGGCATTCCACGTGCACCTGTACTGAGAATCAGCGATGAGTGTACCTGCCCCGGTCGAGATTCGCCTGCGTACCAGGTCGCGTCTGCTGGAAGTCCGCTTCGACGACGGAGCCTGTTTTTCGCTGCCCGCCGAGTATCTGCGCGTCCACTCGCCCTCGGCCGAAGTGACCGGACACGGCGTGGCCGCGGGGCTCCTGATCTCGGGCAAGGAGGCGGTGGGCATACGCGCCGTCGAACCGATCGGCCACTACGCGGTGCGCCTGCTGTTTGACGACGGCCATGACACGGGGCTCTTTACCTGGAAATACCTGCATGAACTGGGCTCCGAGCAGCCGCAGCGCTGGGGCGCCTATCTGCAGCGGCTCAAGAACGCGGGAATCACGCGGCAGGAGCCGCAAACAGAGGCCTGAAAAAAGAAAGGCCGGGGTACTACCCCGGCCAAATCTTGACATGACCCCCCGACAGCTGACCGCCCTTGGCCGTCAGCAGGGTGGATTCTAAACAACTGACGCAGAATAGCTACAGGGTGACAGCAAGTTTTTTTCCTGCTGCGGCGCATACAAATCCAGTGTGCGCAGCCCGGTCGCCTGACAGCGCCAGAGGCGACCTCATAGAATGACCAGGGACCGAGGAGACCGGCGGCCTTGAGCACAGAGAAAGCACCCACGACGGATTTCGGCTACGAGGAAATACGCCGGGAAGATAAGGCCCGGCGTGTGCGCGCCGTATTCGACTCGGTGGCCGGCCGCTACGATCTGATGAACGATCTGATGTCGGGCGGGGCGCATCGGCTGTGGAAGCGCTTTACCCTCTCGCTGGCCGGGCTCCGTCCCGGCGCCCGTGCCCTCGATGTGGCCGGCGGCACCGGCGACCTCGCTGTGGGGCTGGCGCGACAAGTGGGTCGTTCCGGTCTGGTGGTCCTGACCGACATCAACGCCACCATGCTCGCAGCCGGGCGCGACCGGCTCATCAACGAAGGCCTGGCCGGCCAGGCGCTGTGCGCGCAGGCCGATGCCGAGCGGCTGCCCTTTCCCGACGCCAGCTTCGATTGCGTGACCATCGGCTTCGGGCTGCGCA
>DASWFL010000359.1:0-6126 GCA_036394255.1 Steroidobacteraceae bacterium | reverse complement strand
AGAATTCGTCGCTGAGAAAATAAGGCTTGATCTTGAACAGGTCGGCACTCTCCAGCATCGCGTCGCGCAGTTCCTTCTTGAGCCGCGCCTGGTTCTTGCGATCGGTCTCCCGTTCGATCTGTTCGGCCAGCCCGTACCAGTCGCGCTCGATGCGATACATGGCCAGGCGGAACTGGGCGCGGAGCACCGGATCGACGGGCATCAGCGGCGGGTGGGGAAAGCGCTCGTCCAGGTAATCGATGATGACACGCGCATCGTAGAGCACCAGGTCGCGATCGACGAGCGTCGGCAGGCTCCGGTAGGGATTGAGATCGAGCAGGTCCTCGGGGTAGCGCCCCGGCACCACGCTGATGACGTCCATGTCGTTCGCCTTCTCGGCGAGCACGATGCGCACGCGGTGGCTCTGCGGCTCGCTCGGCGCGGAAAAAAGCGTCATGACCGCACGCCGACTGGCCATCTAGAACGCTCCTGCGACAGCACGGCCTCGCCGCAGCCGCGTCAGTGGACGTCTTTCCAATATTCCTTCTTTAGCAGCCAGGCGAGCCAGGTGAATACCAGCAGGAACAGTACCACCCACACGCCGATGCTGCGTCGATCGACCTGCGCCGGTTCACCGGCGTAGTCGAGAAAATTGACGGTATCGCGCAAGAAAGCATCGAACTCAGGCCCGCTCATCCGGCCGGGCACGACGGTGACGAAATGATCGAACTTCTTCGCGGTCATGGTCCGGCCGTCGGTCGTGACCTGGACATTCCGGAACACCGCCGCCTTCACCCCCTCGAGATCCGAGAGCACGGCGGGCATTGCCGCGGCATCCAGCACCAGATTGTTGGTGCGCGTGGGGCGGGAAGGATCGAGGTAGAAGGTCTTGAGGAACCTGTAGATCCTGTCGACGCCGCGCGAGCGGGCGATCAGCGACAGATCGGGCGGCTCCTTGCCGAACCAGGCCACCCCATCCTGCGGCTGCAGGCTGGCCTCGATGTATTTGGCCGGCGCGGCGCCGTCGGGCAACAGCTCCGCCTTGAGCATGGCGATCGGAATTTTCAGGTCAGTGGCCACGCGCGAGTAGCGCACGTACTTCATGGAATGACAGCCCGCGCAGTAATTCATGAAATTGCGGAAGCCGCGCTGGAGCGAGGCGACGTTGCTGACCTCGTTTCCCGCCTGCCAGTTTTCCCACGGCACGATTTCAGCGGCGGGCGTAGCCGGCTCCTGCGCCGCCACGCTCAGCGTCCACGCGGCGCCGAGGAGCGCTGCGGCTACCAGGGCGGGCTTATGCATGGAATCTGACTCGCGCGGGCACGGGCTTGACGCGATCCCAGCGCGTATACCAGGGCATCAGCAGAAAAAAGGCGAAATAGCCGACGGAAAACACGCGCGCGGCAGTGACGTAGCCCCCGATCGCCGATCTCAGACCCAGCCACATCAGCGCACCGAAGGAAATGGTAAAGGCGGCCAGAAAGCCGCGGAACCACCAGCCGCGGTAGCGTATCGACCTGACGGGCGAGCGGTCCAGCCACGGCAGGAAGAAGAAGGCCATCACAGCGATCAGCAGCAGCAGCGCGCCCATGCGCTGGTTCGGCACCGCGCGCAGGATGGCGTAGAAAGGAGTGAAGTACCAGGCGGGCGCGATCGGATCGGGCGTCGAGAGCGGATTGGCCGGCTCGAAGTTCGCCTCCTCCAGGAACAGGTTGCCGAGAGTCGGCACGAAGAACACGACCACGGCGAACAGGGTCAGGAACAGGCCGATGCCGACGACGTCCTTGACGGTGTAGTAGGGGTGGAAGGGAATGCCGTCGAGGGGCTTGCCGTCCGCACCGCGGTGCTCCTTGATCTCGACGCCGTCCGGATTGTTCGAACCGACCTGGCGCAGCGCCACCAGGTGCAGCACCACCAGCAGCAGCAGCACCAGCGGGATCGCCACCACGTGCAGGGAGAAGAACCGATTGAGGGTCGCATCCGCGACGCCGTAATCGCCGCGAATCCACTCCACCAGCCCCGGGCCGATCGCCGGGATGGTGCCGAACAGGTTGATGATCACCTGCGCGGCCCAGTAGGACATGTTGCCCCAGGGCAGCACGTAGCCCATGAAGGCCTCGGCCATGAGCGCCAGGTAGATGAACATGCCGAACAGCCACAGCAGTTCGCGCGGTGCCTTGTAGGAGCCGTACAGCAGCGCGCGGTACATGTGCAGGTAAATCACCACGAAGAAGGCCGAGGCGCCCACGGAGTGCAGGTAGCGCAGCAGCCAGCCGTAGTTGACCTCGCGCATGATGAATTCGACCGAGTCGAAGGAGGTGGTATCGCCCACCTTGTAGAACATGGTGAGAAAGATGCCGGAGAGCAGCTGCATCACCAGCACGAGCAGGGCCAGCGAACCGAAGAAGTACCAGATGTTGAAATTCTTCGGCGCGTAGTACTCGAGCAGCTGCTCGCGCACGAATTTCTCGACCGGCAGGCGCTTGTTGAGCCAGCCCCAGAACCCGGGCGAGTATTCCGCGTCGTTGCTCGCCATCACGCCGCTCCCTGCGTAGCGTCGGCGCCATCTTCCCCGATCAGCAGCGTGTGCTCGTCGGGAAAGCTGTAGGGCGGGACACGCAGGTTGACCGACGCCGGCGAGCCGTTGAAGACGCGTCCGGCCAGATCGAAGCGCGAGCCGTGGCAGGGGCAGAGAAACCCGCCCGGCCAGTCGGTGCCCAGCTGCGCATCACCAGGCTCGAAGCGCTGCTTGGGCAGGCAGCCCAGGTGCGTGCAGGTGCCGATCAGCACGGCAATATCGGCACGGCGCGAACGCCGCTCATTCATGGCGTAGGCCGGCTGCTCGGAATCGGCGGACGTCGGATCCTTCAGCCGGTTATCGTGTGCGCCCAGCTTGGCGACCAGTTCCGGCGGGCGCCTGAACACGTAGACGGGTTGCTTGCGCCACACGGGCATGATCATCTGCCCGACTTCGAGCTTGCTCAAATCGACCGTCACCGGCGCGCCCAGCGCTCTCGCCCGCTCCGAGGGTTGCCAGCTCGCCACGAAGGGGCTGGCGGCGAAGACCACGCCTACCGCCGCGGTCGCGCTGGTGGCCGTGGTCAGGAACTTGCGGCGACCGTAATCGACCGTTTCCTCCTCGGCACTGGCTCCGGCATCCGTCATCTGTCAGCACTCCGCTGCCCGTGTCTGGCCGAAGCATCCGCATTGCGGGCGGTCACCTCGGCTGGTCTCACGATTGTCTCGGGAAGTGTCGCATTATACACAACCCGTTGTGGCGCCCGGCGGGGGTGGCCGCCGTTCTTGGTCCCCGGGTGCTGCGGACTATGCTTGAGGAGTCGGCATGAATCTGCGCAAACTCGGCCTCGGAGTGGTGTTCCTGACCGGGGCGATCATCGGCGGACTGGCGCTCGCCTTTCTGCTGGTGGTGTTCAGGCCGGAGTTGCTGGTGCATCAGGCGCCAGCCCACACCCGTGCCACCGCGGCGCCCCAGGGCACGCCCACCCTGGCCGCCGCCAGCGCCGCGGTGCCCGCCGGCGGCGGCGGGCCGGACGCAGCGCCCGCGAACGGCGTGGTCGCCCGCTCCTTCGCGGCCGCCGTGCGCCGGGCGGCCCCGGCCGTGGTCAATATCTACACGGCGCGCGTGGTCACCGAGCGGGTGCAGCCCAGTTCCTTCGAGCAGCTGTTTGGCGAATACGGTCCGCGCTACCAGCAGTACGTGCAGCGCGCCCTGGGCTCGGGCGTCATCGTGGACGACGGCGGCCATATCATCACCAACAATCACGTGATCGCCGAAGCCACCAGCATCAAGGTGCAACTGGCCGATGGCCGCAGTGCCGAGGCGCGGGTGGTGGGCCGCGACCCGGATACCGACCTGGCGCTGCTGTCGATCCGGCTGGCCAAGCTGCCGGTGATGGCGCTGGGGCGTTCTGACCGGCTGCAGGTCGGCGATGAGGTCCTGGCCATCGGCAATCCGCTCGGGCTGCAGCAGACCGTGACGCACGGGATCGTCAGCGCCACCGATCGCAAGGAACTCGGCGTCGCCACCTTCGAGAATTTCATCCAGACCGACGCGGCGATCAACGAAGGCAATTCCGGCGGCGCACTGATCGATGCCAACGGTGAGCTGGTGGGCATCAACACCGCCGTGATTGCCAAGAACATGGACGCCACGGGCGTCGAGGGCATCGGCTTCGCCATTCCGGTGAATCTCGCGCGCGGTGTGATGCGCGAGATCCTCGATCACGGCCACGTCGTGCGCGGCTGGAGCGGCATCGTCGCGGAGGATTTCACCAACGATCAGGCGGCACAGTACCGGCTGCCCCGCGGCGGCGTGGTCGTCACCCAGCTCATCGTCAACAGCCCCGCGGTGAACGCCGGTCTGCGGCCCGGTGACATCCTGCTGGCGATCGACGGCCACGCGGTGGAGCGCGCCCAGGAGGCGCTGGCGCAGCTCGCGAGCCACAAGCCCGGCGGCAGCGTCAGATTGCGCCTGCAGCGGGGCGCCCGGGTGCTGGAACTGGATTGCGCGGTGCTGGAACGCCCGAGTCAGAGCTGAGCGCAGGGCACAGGAGCGCCGGGCGCGGCCGAGGCGCGCCGGTTCAGTTCGGCACGCGCCTGATCTGCGCTCCCAGCTGCGCGAGTTTTTCCTCGATCGCCTCATAGCCGCGATCGATGTGATAAATACGCTCAATGTCGGTACGGCCCCGCGCCACCAGTCCGGCGAGCACCAGGCTGGCCGAGGCGCGCAGGTCGGTGGCCATCACCGGCGCCGCCGTCAGCTGCCCCACGCCGTGAATGATCGCGGTATTGCCTTCGAGGCGGATCTCGGCGCCCATGCGGCGCATCTCCAGCATGTGCATGAAGCGGTTCTCGAAGATGGTCTCCACCACCGTGCCGACACCGGTGGCGATCGTGTCGAGCGCGGCGAACTGCGCCTGCATGTCGGTTGGAAACGCCGGGTAGGGGGCGGTGCGCACGTCGACGGACTTCGGGCGCCGCCCGTGCATGTCCAGCTCCACCCAGTCCGGGCCGGTGCTGATGGTGGCGCCGGCCTCGGTGAGCTTGCCGAGCACGGCGTCGAGGTGCGCCGGATGCACATGCTTCACGCGGATGTGCCCGCCGGTGATGGCGGCGGCGACCAGATAGGTGCCCGCCTCGATGCGATCGGGCAATACCCGGTAATCCGTGCCGTGGAGGGATTTGACGCCATTGATCACGATCTTGTCGGTGCCGGCGCCCTCGATGCGCGCGCCCATCGCGACCAGGAAATTCGCAAGATCGACGACCTCGGGTTCGCGGGCGGCATTCTCGATGATCGTTTCGCCGTCGGCGAGCGAGGCGGCCATCATCAGGTTCTCCGTGCCCGTGACCGTGACGGTGTCGAGCACGAGGTGCGCGCCGTGCAGGCGATCGGCGCGGGCCCGGATGTAACCGCCCTCGATATGGATGTCCGCACCCATGGCCTGGAGACCGGCGACGTGGATATTGACGGGCCGCGCGCCGATCGCGCAGCCGCCCGGGAGCGACACTTCGGCGCGCCCGTGGCGGGCCACCAGCGGCCCGAGCACCAGGATCGAGGCACGCATGGTCTTGACCAGCTCATAGGGCGCGAAGCATTCACGGATCGATGCGGCGTCGACCTCGATCCGCATGTGCTCGTCGACGGTGACCGTCACCCCCATGCGCGCCAGCAGCTCGATCATCGTGGTGACGTCGTGCAGATGCGGCACGTTGCCGATCGTGACCGGACCGTCGGCCAGGAGCGCCGCCGCCAGAATCGGCAGGGTGGCGTTCTTGGCCCCCGAGATGCGCGTCTCCCCATTCAGCGCCACGCCACCGGTGATCTGCAGCTTGTCCACGCTCAGCCTCCCGCAGGCGCGCGGCGCGCAAGGATTTCCTGCGGCGTCAGCGCCTCGATCGACAGGGCGTGGATCTCGCGGCCCACGCGGCTGCCCAGGGCACGATAGATGAGCTGGTGGCGGGCCAGGCCGCGCAGTCCCTGGAAGGATTCGCTGACGACGCGCGCGTTGAAATGCGTCTGATCATCGGACTCCACCGTAACCTCGGCGTCCGGGAGCGCGGCACGAATCAGCTCGGCGACTAGGCTGGGATGCATGGGGCGCATCTTAAGAGAATCGGCGGGCT
>DASWFL010000358.1:0-8770 GCA_036394255.1 Steroidobacteraceae bacterium | reverse complement strand
CGATCGTCCAGCGGATCAGCGCAAAGCCGAGTCCCTCTTCCGCAGCGGCCAGGAGTCCCGCCGAGTCATCGATGTTGGGCGCCCGCAAGCGCCACATGCGCTGCGCATCGGTCTGCTGCCACACCCGCCAGGGCTCATCGTCGCTGTCGAGCAACGGCACCTTTTCGAGGTCAGTGTCGCGGCTGAGCAATCCGTACTGCTTGATGAGATCCGGGTGCGCCACCGGCACCATCCATTCCTCGAGCAGCTTTTCCACGTGCAGATTCGGGTAGTCGCCACGCCCGAAGCGCAGCGCCACGTGGATGGGCGCCCGCGCGAAGTCCACGAGCTCGCGCGAGGTATGGAAGCGCAGATGGACGTCGGGGCTCTTGCGCCGGAAGGCGCGGATGCGCGGCAGCAGCCACATCTGCAGGAATGAGGAGAGGAGCGAGACCTGCAGCGGCCCGCCGCTCCGGTGCTGGCGGATGTGCTGCAATGCCGCCTCGAGCTGATCGAGGCCGGAACGCACGCCCGGCAGGAGCTCCAGACCCTCATCGGTGACTTCCACGCGCCGGCCGTTTCTGCGAAAGAGCGGCACCTGCAGGTAATCCTCCAACGACTTGATCTGCTGGCTCACCGCCGCCGGGGTCACGTTGAGTGCGTCCGCCGCGGCGCTGAAACTCAGCCGCGCGGCCACCGCTTCGAACACACGCAGCGCGCCCAGCGGGAGTCGGTCGTAGGCCTTGGCCACCTTAAGTTTCCCTTAACCGGGGGTCAGGTATTGCGTTTGTTGCCCGGTGAGACCGCGTTCATTGTAGCGCCCATCGAGGCAGCACACTTTACACAGGAGTACAGCATCATGAACGTCAACACTATCGTGACACGGTTTGCCCAGGTGGCTCTGGCGGTGACCATCGTCCTCGCTGAAGGCGTTATTTTCCAGCTAGGCGTGATCTAGCGTGGTCGCACAGGCGCACTACCGATCAGGCCTGCGGATCCAGCTGGCGCAGGCGCCGCGCCGAGGCCGTTCCTTCCCCGGCGGCCTCGGCGTGGAGCGCCATGCGGGTGAACGGAAATTCGATGCCCTGCTCGTCGAACACCCGCTTGAGGCGCCGGAAATACTCCCGCCGCACGTCCCATTGCTGCAGAGCCTCCACCTTGAACCGGCCCCGCAGATAAACGCCTGAATCGCCCAGGCGCTCAACGCCGGCCAACTCGAAGTCCTCCAGAATGTGTGCAGCAAACGCCGGGTCGGTGCGCAGTGCCGCGGCCGTCGTCCGCATGGCCTCGAGGGCCTTGTCCACGTCCTCGCGATAGGCGATGCCCACATCCATGACCGCGTAGGCATACCCGCGGCTCATATTCGTTACGGTCGTGATCAGACCGTTCGGGATGAAATGCACGTTACCCTCGTAGTCCCGCAGTTGCAGGTAGCGCAGCGTGACATCCTCGACGGTCCCGGACTTGTCGGCCACCTGAACCACGTCGCCCGTGGCGAGCTGGTTCTCCAGCAGCAGGAAGAACCCGGTGAAATAATCCCTGACCAGGCTCTGGGCGCCGAAGCCGACCGCCAGGCCGACCACGCCGGCGGCGCCCAGTATCGGCGCGACCGACACCCCCAGCTCCGACAGGATCAGCAGGCCGGCGACCAGCGCGACGACCACTGTGGTCAGGTAGCGGAAGACGCGGGCGAGCGTCTCAGCGCGCCGCAGCTGCTCCGCGTTGTGAAGGCGCGCCATGAAGCGCATCCGAAATCCACGAATCAGCCGCGTGCCGATGAAGTGCACGGCTCCGGCAAGCAGCGCGATCATAGCGATGCGCAGCCAGGTCATCGCGACGCCGGAAAAGGATTGCGATTCGTGCAGGGTGCTGAGGGAGCTCAATCCGGACACCTTGTACCGCTGCCACTGTCGGGGCGCGCAGGGTAGCAATTCCCGGTGGCGCGTCGCAATGGAGCTCCGCGGCAGACTGATCGCCCGCGCGGTGCGCCCGGGCTGCCAGGGCCTAGGCGTGCATGGCATGTGCTACACTGGCCCCCGAGATCGTGGCGGTCGGATTCCTCGCGCTGCGCTTCCATTCCGAGTTCGCGCCCTCTGTTCCGGCGATGATCGCCCGCCCCTCAGGCGAGCACGCGCCAGTGCTTCCGGCAGGAGAATATGCATGATTGACCGCCCTGACGCATCGCCCCACTCCCGCTTCGCGACCGTGCCTTTCGCCGGCGAAACCAACAACGACTATCGCGCCCGTATCGCCCACCAGCAGGCCGACCTGCAGATGCAACGGCAGCGGGAGCTGCTCGAACAGGCCTCCACGCTCAATGCGCCCACGGCGCGCATTCGCATCTGGGAGCGCCTGCATCAGCTGAGCCTGCCGCGCGATCCGAATCACCGCCTGGTGGGCATCATCGCGGCGAATACCGGACTCACCATGGATGAAGTGCGCGACGAGCAGCGGCTGCGCGTCTCCCCCCCGGTCGTGCAAACCGCAGTCTGAGGGCAGAGCATTGGTCAAGCCGAACTACCGCCAGCAAAAACGCCAGAAAGAGCTGTCACGCAAGTCGCGGCAGGCCGAGAAGCTGCAGCGACGGACGGGAAAGTCCGAGAGCGCTGAGCCAGGCGCCGTGAGCCCGAACACCGCGGAGGCGAACGTCCCGGGCGGGACACGGCCGGAATCCACGTGAACCACGGGCTGGGCGATCCGGCCCCCGCCTTTGCGCTGCCTGACCCGGCCGGGCGCATCCACTCGCTGGGCGATTTCTCCGCAGACCGGGGGCTGCTGCTGGCATTCATCTGCAATCACTGTCCCTACGTCATCCATGTGCTGGATGGTCTGGTGAAGTTTGCGGCTGAGTACCGCACCCGGGGCCTCGCTACCGTCGCCATCAGTGCCAATGATGTCGCGGCCTACCCGGAAGACGGACCTGTGAAAATGGCCGCCCTGGCCAAGGCCAGGAACTTCTCCTTTCCATACCTGTATGACGAAACGCAGCAGACCGCCAAGGCCTATGGCGCCGCCTGCACTCCGGATTTCCTGGTCTATGACTCCGGGCGTCGGCTGGCCTATCACGGCCGCTTCGATGGCAGCCGGCCGCGCGGCAGCGCTCCGGTCACGGGATCCGACCTGCGCCGCGCGGCGGATGCCATTCTGGCCGGAGGCCCGGCACCGCCCGACCAGATCCCCAGCCAGGGCTGCAGCCTGAAATGGAAGCCCGGGAACGAGCCTGGCCAGGGCTGAAGAGCCGGCGTGGGCCGCCCGGACGGGGACGGCTATTGGCCGACGGGCAGTCGGTCCAGGTAGAGGTAGCGATCCCGGTGCTGCTCGCGCTCGGCCCGGCTGATCACGTCGATGCGCATCACATCGGCCGCAGCACCACTCTTCAATGCAGGCCACTGCGCTGAGCCCGGTCCATTGGGATCGCCGGTCCTGATGAAGTTCACGAAGTAGTCCTGCATGATGGCCGAGACCCTGTAGTCCTCCGGCTGCCAGTCGTAGACGCGGTTGGTGGGCAGGTTGCCGAGCGCGTATTCGATCTCGGTCGAGTGCACCGCGCCGTGACTGATGCCGGTCTTGCCGGCCTCGGAACGCATGAGCGGGCGCGGGCGCGCGAACAGATAGCGAAACACCGGCTTGCCGCCCGTGCGGGCGTGCATGTCCAGCCATTTCCAGGTGTCGAAGGCGATGAATTGGTCCACCGCCAGATCGTCGGCGACCGCTATGACCTCACCGTCCGTGGCCGGCTCGTACACTTTCAGCAGCCGGTCAGCGTGCTCGCGGAATGATTTGCGGACCGCCCTGAAGTAGTTGTCTCGGGTCGGCTCGGTATCACCGAGGATGGCATGGTAGTCGGACTCCTCCACATTCCATCCGGCGAGCAACGGCACGCGTGCCTGCCGGCCTGCAGCAAATACTTCTGTCGGCGGCTGGGTGGAGAAATAGCCGTCGACGACGGCTCCATACAGCTCCCAGTCGTGGCTGGCCGAGGCATCGAGGATCTGCTGCGCCGGCATCCGGCGCAGGGCCGCCATATCGCTGGCCCCCGCCCCCTTCTGGAATTCGAGACCGTTCTGTTCGGCGGCCGCCAGCGAGACCGGAGCGCTTCCCAGCATGGACCCACTCTCCCCGATCGCCCCGGCGATCAGCCCGCTGGACAGGGGTGAGGCCATCTGCGCACTGACCGAGACGGATCCCGAGGATTCTCCGGCAATGGTGACCCGCTGCGGATCGCCGCCAAAGGCGGCAATATTCTGCGAGACCCAGCGCAGGGCTGCTGCCTGATCCAGGAATCCGTAGTTGCCCGAGGCGTGATGCGCAGATTCACGGGTCAGTTCCGGGTGCGCCAGGAAGCCAAAGACCCCGAGCCGGTAATTCACCGTCACGGTGACGATGCCGCGGCGCGCCAGGCTGTCCCCGTCGTATCGCAGCTCCGAACCGTCACCGGCCATCAGGCCGCCGCCGTAAAAATAGACCAGCACCGGCAGGCGGTCGGCACTGGAGCGGGCGGGTGTCCAGACATTGAGGTACAGGCAATCCTCGCTGATGCCATCGGAGCGGAAGACCATGTCGCTGAACAGCGGTTGCTGCATCGCCCGCGGACCGAATCTGTCGGTCTTGCGCACCCCCGCCCAGCTCTTGACCGGCTGCGGTTCCTTCCAGCGCAGCTCGCCGACGGGCGGCGCGGCAAAGGGAATGCCCCTGAAGGCGAGGATCCCGGACTCATCCACTCCTTCAATCACGCCGCTCGCCGTCCGGACCTGCACGGTCAGCGCACTCGCGGCCGGCTCGGTGCCGGCGGCTCCCGCCGCAAGCCAGGCCAGGGCCGCGATGAGGAACCTGTTCACTATTCCGGCCGCGGCAGGCTCGCGATCGCCTCGCGGGCCAGCTCATCCAGACCCTCGCCACCGGCGGCGACATGGCTGGCGATCTGGCGCCGCATGCGCGGATCCCAGAACCTGTGGATGTGATTGGCGATGCCGGCGACGGCGTCGGCCCGCTTCGGTTCGGCGGCGAAGAAATGGCCAATATCGTTGGCCATGCGCACCAGGCTCTCCACGCTCATCCGGCCGGTTCGCCCGCGCCCGCGCCCGCATCAGCGTGCACGGCCTGATCGAGCAGCTCCTGCTGCCGGCGATCGAATTCCCCGTGGCGTCGCTGCCAGGCCGACGGCTGCGTCACGCGCGTCACCTGCACCGCGGTGACCTTGTACTCGGGGCAATTCGTGGCCCAGTCGGAGTTCTCCGTCGTGATGACGTTGGCGCCGGACTCCGGGAAGTGGAAGGTCGTGTACACGACGCCGGGCTGGACCCTATCGGTGATCTGCGCGCGCAGCACGGTCTCCCCGGCGCGGCTCTGCACACCCACCCAGTCGCCATCCTTCACGCCCCGTTCCTCGGCATCGTGCGGGTGGAGCTCGAGCCGGTCCTCGTCGTGCCACATGACGTTGTCGGTGCGCCGGGTCTGTGCGCCGACGTTGTACTGGGACAGAATCCTGCCGGTCGTGAGGATCAGCGGGTAACGCACATTGACCTTTTCGGTCGTCGGCACGTACTCGGTGATCAGGAACCGGCCCTTGCCGCGCACGAAGGTATCGACATGCATGGTCGGCGTGCCCTCGGGATGCTCGTCATTGCAGGGCCACTGGATGCTTCCCAGCCGATCGAGCTTCTCGAAGCTGACCCCGGCAAAGGTCGGAGTCAGCGCGGCGATCTCGTCCATGATTTCACTCGGGTGGGAGTAATTCATCTCCATCCCGAGCGCCCTGGCCAGCAGCTGGGTGATCTCCCAGTCGGCGTAGCCCGATTTCGATTGTGAAACCCGCCGCACGGGGGAGATGCGCCGCTCGGCATTGGTGAAGGTGCCGTCCTTTTCGAGGAACGATGAGCCCGGCAGGAACACATGGGCGTACTTGGCCGTCTCGTTGAGGAACAGGTCCTGGACGATGATGCATTCCATCGCGGTGAGCGAGGCCGTCACGTGCTGGGTGTTGGGGTCGGACTGCGCGATGTCCTCGCCTTCGATGTACAGTCCCTTGAACCCGCCGTCCAGTGCCGCCTCGAACATGTTCGGAATGCGCAGCCCAGGTTCGGCCAGCAGCTTGACCTTCCACAGCGCCTCGAAGCGCGCACGCGTGGCGTCGTCCGAAACATGGCGATAGCCGGGGAATTCATGCGGGAAGGAGCCCATATCGCAGGACCCCTGCACGTTGTTCTGCCCGCGCAGCGGATTGACGCCCACGCCCTCGCGCCCGACATTGCCGGTCGCCATCGCGAGGTTGGCGATGCCCATGACCATGGTCGAGCCCTGGCTGTGTTCGGTCACGCCCAGGCCGTAGTAGATGGCGCCGTTGCGGGCGGTGGCATACAGGCGCGCCGCGCTCCTCACGGCTGCAGCCGGCACACCCGTCTCCGCCGCCATGGCTTCGGGTGAATTGCGCTCTTCGGCGACGAAGCGCCGCCACTTCTCGAAGGACTCGACCTCGCAGCGCGCCCGCACGAATTCTTCCTTGACCAGCCCCTCGCGCACGACGACGTGGGCGAGGCTGTTGATCAGCGCCACATTGGTCCCGGGCCGCAGCGCCAGATGGTAGTCCGCTTCGATGTGCGGTGTGCGCACCAGATCTATGCGCCGTGGATCGGCGATGACGAGCTTCGCGCCCTGGCGCAGTCGGCGTTTCATCTGCGAGGCGAATACCGGATGCGCGTCGGTGGGATTGGCGCCTATCACCATGATGACGTCGGCCGCCATCACGGAATCAAAGGTCTGGGTACCGGCGGATTCGCCGAGCGTCTGCTTGAGGCCGTAGCCGGTGGGTGAATGGCAGACGCGCGCGCAGGTGTCGACGTTATTGTTGCCGAAGCCGGCACGGACCAGCTTCTGCACCAGGTAGGTTTCCTCGTTGGTGCAGCGGCTCGAAGTGATGCCGCCGATGCTGTCGCGTCCGTACTTCGCCTGGATGCGGCGCAGCTCCGCGGCGGCGTGTCCGATGGCGACGTCCCAGCTCACTTCCCGCCATGGATCGTTGATCGAGGCGCGGATCATCGGCTTGGTGATGCGATCGGGGTGCGTCGCATAGCCCATGGCAAAGCGCCCTTTTACGCAGCTGTGGCCGTGGTTGGCGTGGCCATCCTTGTTCGGCACCATCCGCACCAGTTCCTCGCCACGCATCTCGGCGCGGAAGGAGCAGCCCACGCCGCAGTAGGCGCAGGTGGTGATCACACTGTGTTCGGCCTGGCCCATGTCGATCAGTGAGTTCTCCGACAGCGTCGCCGTCGGACAGGCCTGCACGCAGGCGCCGCAGGACACGCATTCGGAATCCATGAAGGAATCGCCCTGGCTGGGCGCGACCACAGAATGGAAGCCGCGTCCGGCGATCGTCAGCGCGAAGGTGCCCTGCTGTTCGTCGCAGGCGCGCACACAGCGCGAGCACACGATGCACTTGGCCGGGTCAAAGGTGAAATAAGGATTGGATTCGTCCTTGGCCGAATCCAGGTGATTGGCGCCGGCGTAGCCGTAACGCACCTCGCGCAGGCCGACGGCACCGGCCATGTCCTGCAGCTCGCAATGTCCGTTGGCGGGACAGGTCAGGCAGTCGAGGGGATGATCGGAGATATAGAGTTCCATCACGCCGCGCCGGAGCCGCGCCAAGTCAGCGTTCTGCGTGCTGACCTTCATGCCCGCGGCGACCGGCGTCGTGCAGGCAGCCGGGTAGCCTTTCACTCCCTCAATCTGCACCAGGCACAGGCGGCAGGAGCCGAAGGCTTCCAGCTGGTCGGTGGCGCAGAGCTTGGGGATCTTCAGATCAGCCAGCGCGGCGGCGCGCATCAGCGAGGTGCCTGCCGGGACGGTCACTTCGCATCCGTCGATCTGCAAGGTGACCTGCACCGCGGATGCGGAAGGCGGTGTGCCCAGGTCATTTTCAGCAATGGATTGCATGGGTCAACTCCGGGCTGTCGCGCGAGCCCTGGGTGTGGCGAAATCCTCGGGGAAATAGTCGAGGGCGGAAAGCACCGGGTACGGCGTCAGTCCGCCCAGCTGGCACAACGAGCCGTAGGTCAGTGTATTGCACAGGTCACGCAGGATCTCTTCCTGCTGGGCGCGGTCCCCCGCGCACAGGCGGTCGATCACTTCAACCCCGCGCGTCGAGCCCACGCGACAGGGCGTGCACTTGCCGCAGGACTCGATGGCGCAGAACTCCATCGCGAAGCGCGCCTGCGCCGCCATGTCCACCGTGTCGTCGAAGACCACGATACCGCCGTGGCCCAGCATGCCGCCGGCCTGGGCAAAGGCCTCGTAGTCCAGCGGGGTGTCGAACTTGGATTCGGGCCAGTAGGCGCCCAGCGGTCCGCCGACCTGCACCGCGCGGATCGGCCTGCCCGAGCGCGTGCCGCCGCCATAGTCATACAGGAGTTCGCGCAGGCTGGGGCCGAAGGCCTTTTCCACCAGACCGCCGCGCGCCACGTTGCCGGCCAGCTGGATCGGGAGACTCCCGCGCGAGCGGCCCACGCCGAAATCACGGTAGTAATCGACGCCGCGCTCGAACACGATCGGCACGCTGGCGAAACTGATCACGTTGTTGACCACGGTCGGACAGCCCATAAGCCCCTTGATCGCCGGGAGGGGCGGCTTGAAGCGCACCTGCCCGCGCCGTCCCTCGAGCGATTCCAGGAGCGAGGTCTCCTCACCGCAGATGTACGCGCCGGCGCCGAGACGCAGTTCCAGATCGAAGGGGCGGCCGGTGCCGGCGACGTCCGGGCCCAGATACCCCTGCGCGTACGCCGTGGCAATCGCGGCGCTC